>NZ_JBBCPK010000233.1:0-410 GCF_037150775.1 Leclercia sp. M50 | reverse complement strand
GAGCTGACGGCACAGAACATCTTCCTAAACGACACCCCGCTGGCGAACGCCGACGGCAGCTACAACTTCACCGGCGTGAGGTGGGATTTTCGCCCGGGCACTCAGGATCAGGACTACATTCAGGGATTGCCGGAGGTCGACAACGAAATGTCGGCCAACGTGACAGTGACCACCACCGCGCCGTGGACACGCCAGTTCTCTAACCTGATGCTGGATGCCGTGCGTATTAAACTGAGCCTGCCCGTACAGTACACCTATAAAGACAACGGTGATATGGTCGGGACGGTCACAGAGTACGCCGTTGATCTCTCGACTGATGGTGCTGCCTGGCAGACGGTGGTTAACGGCAAATTCGACGGAAAGACAACCACGGAATACCAGCGCGACATCCGCATTGACCTGCCAGCAGC
>NZ_JBBCPK010000232.1:0-546 GCF_037150775.1 Leclercia sp. M50 | reverse complement strand
ATGAATCGCCACGGGTTTAACAGACACCTCAGAGTCATTTAAGATGGCTTAAAGAGAGGTGCCCATGAGCGGTAAGCGTTATCCCGAAGAGTTTAAAATTGAAGCAGTCAAACAGGTTGTTGATCGTGGTTATTCTGTTTCCAGCGTTGCAACACGTCTCGATATCACCACCCACAGCCTTTACGCCTGGATAAAGAAGTACGGTCCGGATTCCTCCACTCATAAAGAACAGTCAGATGCTCAGGCCGAGATCCGCCGTCTCCAGAAAGAGCTGAAGCGGGTTACTGACGAACGGGACATATTAAAAAAAGCCGCGGCGTACTTCGCAAAACTGTCCGACTGAGGTACGCCTTTATCCGTGACAACGCCCGTTGCTGGCCTGTTCGCCTGCTCTGTCGGGTGCTGGATGTTCATCCCAGTGGCTTTTACGCATGGCTTCAGCAGCCGCATTCACAACGCCATCGGGCAGACCTGAGACTGACAGGACAGATTAAACAGTTCTGGCTGGAATCGGGATGCGTCTATGGTTATCGCAAGATCCATCTG
>NZ_JBBCPK010000231.1:0-731 GCF_037150775.1 Leclercia sp. M50 | reverse complement strand
GCCACCGAGGGCAACGAATCCTTCGGCTATACCGATGAGGAGATTGTCTCGTCCGATGTGATCGGCAGCCACTTTGGGTCGATATTCGATGCCACCCAGACCGAAGTCACCGAGGCGGGCGATGTCCAGCTGGTGAAAACCGTCGCCTGGTACGACAACGAATATGGTTTTGTCACCCAGCTGGTGCGGACCCTGGATAAGTTCGCGGCGCTGTAATCACCCTGCGGACAGCCAGGCTGTCCGCAACCTGTGAAACTGTTCAGGTTTTCATTCCGTTAACCCTGCTATAACAAACGCTTTCCAGAGAGGGAGCGTTAACATGGAAGCACTCAGCCGCGAAACACTCGAACAGAATATGGCCCACGCTGTTAGCCGTTCGGCCACGTTGACCATCTGGCCCGATAATGAAGCCCCGGGCGCACAGACCAGCGACGCCGTCTTTACTCCGGAACCCCACCACACCGGTACCTCCCACTTTGATCGCGCCGTCACCGGCATCCGCGCCCCGGAGATAACCGTCTATGCCCCGAGCAAACCTAACGGGGTGGGCATCCTGGTGACGCCGGGCGGGTCATACCGCCGCGTGGTGCTGGATAAAGAGGGCAGCGCGCTGGCCTCCTTCTTTAACGCCCGCGGCTACACCCTGTTTGTGATGACCTACCGCATGCCGGGGGATGGTCATGAAGAGGGGGCCGACGCGCCGCCGGCCGACAGCCAGCGCGCCATGCGGG
>NZ_JBBCPK010000230.1:0-798 GCF_037150775.1 Leclercia sp. M50 | reverse complement strand
TGGCGTTGGCGTGTTTGATGATATTGTTCAGCCCCTCCTGACAGACGCGGAACAGAGTGACGCGCTGGCCTTCACTCAGCAATGATTCATCAATGCGCCAGTCGAGATGGCTGACGATGCCGCGGCTCTCCAGCTCCATCTCGCGCATCAGGGAGCGCACCGCCTGCTCCAGGGTCAGATCGTCCAGCTGGCGCGGACGCAGCCTGCCCAGCAGGCGACGCACCGAGTCATACACGCCCAGCGAGAGCTGTTCGATATGCGCCCCGCCCTGCTTCACCCCGGCGTTGTCCGCCGCCAGACGCTGGACGATACCCGCCTGGGTACGAATGGCGGTAATGGTCTGGCCGATGTCGTCGTGCAGTTCGCGGGCCACCTCCTGGCGCACGCTCTCTTCGGTCTCCAGCAGGCGTTCTGCCAGGCGGCGATTGCGCGACAGCTCAGTTTGCAGAGACTGGTTCAGCTCACGCAGGCGCTGAATGCCCGCCCCCAGAAGCAGCCCGGTCAGGCTCTGGGCCAGCAGAGAGAGCAGCAGATCCACCGGGTGATCGTGCCAGGTCTGGCTGGCAATCAGCGCGATGGCGTTCATCAGCGTGGCGATCAACGCCCCCTGCCAGCCGTAATGCCAGGCGAGTGCGATGATCGGCAGCGCCAGACAAAACGGCGTAAAGCGCGACAGCTCTGCGGGCAGGCCAAGCTGCAACCACAGGCTCACCACAAACAGCAGCAGATACCAGATGAGATGCCGGGCGCGCCAGTTGACGGGCTGAGAAACCAACGCCGGGCCAAGGGGCTGCCAGA
>NZ_JBBCPK010000229.1:0-909 GCF_037150775.1 Leclercia sp. M50 | reverse complement strand
CGGTAGGCCTGCTCAACCCCCATCGGCACCCCGCCCTGTTTTATCAGGCGAATAAGCTGCTTGCTGCCTTTGGCAATAGTGACAATCGGCGGGCTGGCTACCACCTCCTGCTGGGCGGTGTAGCGCTCAAGGCCTCCCTCCTGGCGCCAGCGCACAATGCGCACCTGCATGGTGGTGGCGCTGTTGCCCTGGTTTTGCACCCACAGCTCGGTCGCTTTGGTATCGGCCGATAGCCAGGGATCGATGGGCCACAGCAGAATGGATGCCGCGCCCTGGGCGGCGTGCGCCGTTATCCCCAGCGCCACCAGCAGCGCCAGCGGGCCGCTTGCAAATGCCTTCATGGTCGTTCTCCCTGTATCACCAGGACAAGGTCACGGTGAGTTGATCTGAATAGTTCCCGGCCGGGCTAAAGCCCGTCAGAAGCGCCACGCCAAACAGCGGCAGGGCGATGTTATTGCTATTGGTATAGGTTACGGGTATGGCCTGGTTAACGCCGATTTCGCTGTTTGCCCCCAGCGAACTGCTGCTGTAGAGTCGGTAGGCGACCCGTTGGGTGCCGCCGGCGCGCTGCATATTGCGCACCGAGGCGTAATACTGTCCGCCGTCGATGCTCATGCTCAGCGCCACCCCCGGCGTGCAGGCGATACTCAGCGAACCATTAGGCACAAAGCTGGTGCTGACCTGGCCGCTCTGCACCCCGCTGTAGCTGCCAAAATTGAGCGCCCCCAGGACTCCGCCGGTGCCGGAAGTCACCGAGCAGCCGGGAGTAATGGTGGCATTCACCTGAAACGACTGGCTGGTCACCGCCCGGGCACTGGTCGTCAGCATCAGGGCGACCAGGCAAAAAATGGCATGCAGCCTCCCCTCACTCCACGACAGGAGTGATATGGTCACGCGCTTCATCAATCG
>NZ_JBBCPK010000228.1:0-1049 GCF_037150775.1 Leclercia sp. M50 | reverse complement strand
CCCGCGCCAACGGTACGGCCGCCTTCGCGGATTGCGAAACGCAGACCATCGTCCATTGCGATTGGGTGGATCAGGGTAACAACCATTTTGATGTTGTCGCCTGGCATTACCATCTCAACGCCTTCTGGCAGTTCGATGGTACCGGTCACGTCAGTAGTACGGAAGTAGAACTGTGGACGGTAGCCTTTGAAGAACGGAGTATGACGGCCGCCTTCGTCTTTGGACAGGATGTACACTTCAGATTCGAACTTGGTGTGTGGCTTGATTGAGCCTGGCTTCGCCAGAACCTGACCACGTTCGATTTCTTCACGCTTGATACCACGCAGCAGAACACCAACGTTCTCACCAGCACGGCCTTCGTCCAGCAGTTTGCGGAACATTTCAACGCCAGTACAGGTAGATTTCGCAGTATCTTTGATACCAACGATTTCAACTTCTTCACCAACTTTGATGATACCGCGCTCTACACGACCGGTAACAACGGTACCACGACCGGAGATGGAGAATACGTCTTCGATTGGCAGCAGGAACGGCTTGTCGATAGCACGCTCTGGTTCTGGGATGTAAGAATCCAGGTAGCCAGCCAGTTCGATGATTTTCTCTTCCCACTCAGCTTCGCCTTCCAGCGCTTTCAGAGCAGAACCACGAACGATTGGGGTATCGTCGCCTGGGAAATCGTACTGAGACAGCAGTTCACGAACTTCCATCTCTACCAGTTCCAGCAGCTCTTCGTCATCAACCATGTCGCATTTGTTCAGGAACACGATGATGAAAGGAACGCCTACCTGACGACCCAGCAGGATGTGCTCACGGGTCTGAGGCATTGGGCCGTCAGTCGCAGCAACAACCAGGATCGCGCCGTCCATCTGCGCAGCACCGGTGATCATGTTTTTAACATAGTCGGCGTGGCCTGGGCAGTCTACGTGTGCGTAGTGACGAGTCGGGGTGTCGTATTCAACGTGAGAAGTGTTGATGGTGATACCACGAGCTTTTTCTTCTGGTGCGTTATCGATCTGGTCGAATGCACGAGCAGAACCACCGTAGGTTTT
>NZ_JBBCPK010000227.1:0-1052 GCF_037150775.1 Leclercia sp. M50 | reverse complement strand
CATTAACGCCGCGCGATCGAACACCGCCAGCAGCATATTGAATATTTCGTGCACGGGTAAACCTGGGAAAAGAGGAAAGAACCATGATAAAAAACCTGACGCTCAATGACCAGCCATCCCGCTCTTTTATAAAATGGGGATAAACCACGTTAATCAAAGGGGATTGTATCTAAGGTCGCCTGAGCGGGGAGAAAAGCCAAAAAGCCACCCGGAAGTCGTAACTGTAATGATATTAAAATGTTAATAAAAAGGTATTAATAATACCTCTTTTCTTTTTTGCTTCCGGTTTTTGCTTAAGCAGAGTTCCCGTTTTAGCGCTACGCTTTTTTTATTTCTCCCCCCTCGACAAGGTGAATTTTTTCAGGTTATTTTCTAAGCACGCCACATCCGTGGCGACGTCGCTCGGACGGTCCGGGCGCTAACGTAATCTGAGGAATTTATGGCTGACTCCAGTCCTGAACGCCGTTTTTCGCGTATCGATCGTCTTCCCCCGTATGTGTTTAACATTACTGCTGAATTGAAAATGGCTGCGCGTCGGCGCGGCGAAGACATTATCGATTTCAGTATGGGTAATCCGGACGGCGCTACGCCGCCCCATATCGTGGAAAAACTCTGCACCGTCGCCCAGCGCCCGGACACGCATGGTTACTCAACCTCTAAAGGGATTCCGCGTTTACGCCGCGCCATTTCGCGCTGGTATCAGGAACGCTATCAGGTGGAGATCGACCCTGAGAGCGAAGCCATTGTCACCATCGGTTCAAAAGAGGGGCTGGCGCATCTGATGCTGGCGACGCTGGACCATGGCGACACGGTGCTGGTGCCGAACCCCAGCTACCCGATCCATATTTACGGTGCGGTCATTGCCGGTGCGCAGGTGCGCTCTGTGCCGCTGGTTGAAGGCGTCGACTTTTTTAACGAGCTGGAGCGCGCCATCCGGGAAAGCTATCCGAAGCCGAAGATGATGATCCTCGGTTTTCCTTCCAACCCGACCGCCCAGTGCGTGGAACTCGACTTCTTTGAGAAAGTGGTGGCCCTGGCGAAGCGCTACGACG
>NZ_JBBCPK010000226.1:0-1142 GCF_037150775.1 Leclercia sp. M50 | reverse complement strand
ACGTGGAGCAGTTCTGGGATGGTCGCGCCGCCGATCTGCAAAAACAGGCCGGTGGTCCGCCGCTCAACCCCATTGAAATGGCCTCGAAATCCTGGGATGACATTATTGCCAAACTGGATGCCGATCCGGCGCTGAAGGCGGCCTTTGAAGCGGTCTATCCGCAGGGCTTTAGCGGCGACACCATCACCGATGCCATCGCCGAATATGAAAAAACGCTCATTACCCCGGACGCGCCATTTGATAAGTGGCTGCGCGGGGATGAAAACGCCCTGACGGCACAGCAAAAGCGCGGCTATCAGCTTTTCAAGGAGAACAAATGTGCCACCTGCCACGGCGGGGTGATCCTCGGCGGACGCTCGTTTGAACCGCTGGGGCTGAAAAAGGAGTATGACTTTGGCGAGGTGACGGCAGCGGATATCGGGCGCATGAACGTCACGCATGAGGTGCGCGATCGCCTGCGCCAGAAAGTACCGGGTCTGCGCAACGTGGCCTTAACCGCGCCATACTTCCACCGCGGGGATGTGCCGTCCCTCGACGAGGCGGTGAAGCTGATGCTGCGTTACCAGGTGGGCACCAGTCTGCCGCAAAACGAGGTAGATGATATTGTCGCCTTCCTCGACAGCCTGACCGGCGTTTATACCCCCTGGCAGCCTCAGGGTCATTAAAGGCTGCCATATGCTTGAGGCCCTGAATCTCAGCTGTGAAGGCAACGACAGAGCGCTGTTTAGCGGCCTGTCGTTTACCGTGCAGCCTGGCGATCTGATGCAGGTAACCGGGGAAAACGGTGCGGGGAAGACCACGCTGCTGCGTCTGCTGGCCGGGCTGGCATCGCCCGATAGCGGCGAGGTGCGCTGGCAGGGGAAATCGCTGGCCGCCGTGCGCGACACCTTTCATTCACAGCTGCTGTGGCTGGGGCATCAGCCAGGGATCAAGGGTCGGCTGACGGCGCGGGAGAATTTACGCTTTTACCATCCGGCGTGCCCCAATGCCGCGCTGCGCCTGGTGGGGCTCAACGGCCATGAAGAGCGCCCCGTCGGTCAGCTCTCTGCCGGACAACAGCGCCGCGTGGCGCTGGCGCGTTTATGGCTAAGTTCCGCCCGGCTGTGGATCCTCGATGAGCCCTTTACGGCGATCGATGCCGC
>NZ_JBBCPK010000225.1:0-1167 GCF_037150775.1 Leclercia sp. M50 | reverse complement strand
ATTAGTGTCGATGATTAATGAATTACGCCAGGGCGAACTCGATTTCACCATAAATACCTATTATCAGGGCCCTTATGATCATGAGTTCACGTTTGAAAAATTGTTTGAGAAACCGTTTGCGATATTTTGTCGTGAAGGTCATCCGGCGACTGGCGCTAAATCAATTAATGAGTTACTGAAATACAGCTGGACAATGCCAACGCCGCGCGGCAGTTATTATAAGCAGCTGGAAGAGATGTTTTCTCATCGCCAACAAATCCCGCATATTGGCGTGGTATGCGAAACGTTTTCATCAAGTATTAGCCTGGTGGCGCACAGTGATTTTCTCAGCATTTTGCCGCAGGAGCTGGGTTGCGACCCGCTGCTGGCGCAGCGTCTGGTCATGATCCCGGTAAAAGAACCTTTACCAAAAGCCACCTATTACCTGATTCAAAGAAGAGATTCCCGACAGACGCCGTTGACCGATTCATTAATCACACAATTCAGGCGCCATGCCCGGCAGGTTATTTCTTAACCACATTCACCTTAAAAAAATGGAGCCTGTCGACATCCAACAGACCCCACAGTACACACAGCATTGCTCCACATGCGACTCTGCTTATTGTTTCCATAGTGCAGATACCTTTGTATATATCATTTTTTGACAATAATACAGATAAGAAAGCGCCTGGTTTTTAAAAGTTTTACCTAAGTCATAAAGTTTATCATTAATAAAAATAAACTTAAGTGCGCTTTAATTATTAATTAAAATAACTGTATTTATTATTATTTTCTTACTGGTTGTTTTTTGGCCGTGCAGACAGGGTAACGCCGCATTGAGCCAGGGTGAGGGGGCAGGTATAGTAGCCTGTCAGCTAAGCAGGAGGATGCCATGAACCTAGAAGATAAATCGCTTTTTCTTGATGCGATGGAGGATGTCCAGCCCCTCAAGCGCTGTACCGAGGTCCACTGGCAGCCAACGCGCGCCTCGCGTACCCGCCAGCCCGTGGATATCACCCAGCTCGATAACTTTCTGACCACCGGCTTTCTGGATGTCATCCCCCTTGCGGAGCAGCTGGCTTTCCAGCGTGAAGGGGTACAACAGGGGGTTATCGACAAGCTGCGCTCGGGCAAATATCCGCGTCAGGCGAGCCTTACTTTGCTGCGTCAGCCCGTTGAGCAGTGCCG
>NZ_JBBCPK010000224.1:0-1186 GCF_037150775.1 Leclercia sp. M50 | reverse complement strand
CCCGGCACGACCCGGACGTCATCATCGGCTGGAACGTAGTGCAGTTTGATTTGCGCATTCTGCAAAAACATGCCGAGCGCTACCGCATCCCTCTGCTGCTCGGACGCGGCAACAGCGAGCTGGAGTGGCGCGAGCACGGCTTTAAAAACGGCGTCTTCTTTGCCCAGGCGAACGGGCGCTTAATCATCGACGGCATCGAGGCGCTGAAATCCGCCTTCTGGAGCTTCTCGTCATTCTCGCTGGAATCGGTATCGCAGGAGCTGCTCGGGGAAGGTAAATCCATCGACAATCCCTGGGACAGGATGGACGAAATTGACCGCCGCTTCGCCGAAGATAAACCGGCCCTGGCGACCTATAACCTGAAAGACTGCGAGCTGGTGACGCGGATTTTCCACAAAACCGAGATCATGCCGTTTCTACTGGAGCGCGCCACGGTCAATGGCCTGGCGGCCGACCGCCACGGCGGCTCCGTGGCCGCCTTCAGCCATCTCTACTTTCCGCGCATGCACCGGGCGGGCTATGTAGCCCCCAATCTCGGTGACGTGCCGCCCCAGGCCAGCCCCGGCGGCTATGTGATGGACTCCCGCCCCGGCCTGTACGACTCGGTGCTGGTGCTGGATTACAAAAGCCTCTATCCGTCGATCATTCGCACCTTTCTTATCGATCCGGTCGGCCTGGTGGAAGGGCTCGCCCAGCCGGATGAGCAGCACAGCACCGAGGGCTTCCTCGGGGCGCGGTTCTCCCGGGAAAAACACTGCCTGCCGGAGATCGTCAGCCAGATCTGGTACGGGCGCGAAGAGGCCAAGCGCCACGGCAATAAGCCGCTTTCCCAGGCGCTGAAGATCATCATGAATGCCTTTTATGGCGTGCTCGGCACCAGCGCCTGCCGTTTCTTCGACCCGCGCCTGGCCTCGTCGATTACCATGCGCGGCCACGAGATCATGCGCCAAACCAAAGTGCTGGTGGAATCCCAGGGCTATGATGTGATTTATGGCGATACCGATTCGACCTTCGTCTGGCTCAGGGGCGCCCACGCCGAAGCGGAGGCTACCGCCATTGGCCAGTCGCTGGTGGAATTTGTTAACAGCTGGTGGCGAACGCATCTGCAACAGGCTGGCCTGACCAGCGCTCTGGAGCTGGAGTATGAGACCCACTTCTGCCGTTTTCTAATGCCCACCATTCGGGG
>NZ_JBBCPK010000223.1:0-1203 GCF_037150775.1 Leclercia sp. M50 | reverse complement strand
GCTGTAGTGACTATTTTCTCCTGCGGCTTATTACTTCCAGGCGTACAGGCAAACTCTATTGGTGCCAGCCTGGATATTGCCTTCGGACTTAATCCGAATGTTACCGCCGCAATATTGGCCATGCTGTTAAGTTTCATTATTTTCGGTGGTGTAAAAAGGATCGCCAGCTTTAGCAGCATGGTCGTTCCTTTTATGGCGCTCGGTTATATTATTGTGGCCTGCGTTATTATCGCCATTAATATTGAACAGCTTCCTTCCGTTATTCTGCTGATCTGGAAAAGTGCATTTGGCCTCGAAGCGGGCTTTGGTGCCGTTCTGGGGCAGGCGATCATGTGGGGCGTTAAGCGCGGGGTTTATTCCAACGAAGCGGCGCAGGGTACAGGGCCACATGCTTCATCAGCGGCCGAAGTCAGTCATCCGGCGAAGCAGGGGCTGGTTCAGGCTTTCTCAGTCTATATCGACACGCTGTTCGTCTGCTCCGCTACCGGTTTTATGCTGTTGATCACCGGCTTGTATAATGTTCAGGGCGTTGATGGCGCGGCAATCTACACCGGCATCGCAGGTGTTGCAGCAGGCCCTGGCTATGTGCAGACCGCGATGGAAAGTATGATGCCTGGTTTTGGTAACTACTTTGTCGCCATTGCGCTGTTCTTCTTTGCCTTCACCACTATTATTGCCTACTACTATATTGCTG
Source organism: Leclercia sp. M50 (assembly GCF_037150775.1). NCBI lineage: Bacteria > Pseudomonadati > Pseudomonadota > Gammaproteobacteria > Enterobacterales > Enterobacteriaceae > Leclercia > Leclercia sp. M50. The sequence continues at coordinate 509 of NZ_JBBCPK010000223.1, read as the reverse complement.
AAACAAATATTGCCTTTATCAACCGCAAAATTAACCGCCCATGGCTGACGTTCTTGCTGAAAATATTCCTGTTAACCTCCACGGTATATGGCACCGTGCGTACTGCGGATCTGGCATGGGGTCTGGGCGATATTGGGGTCGGGTTGATGGCGTGGCTTAACATTATTGCAATTGTTCTTTTACATAAAAAAGCATTTGCCAGCCTTAATGATTATGAAACGCAGAAAGCGCAAGGTATCGATCCACAATTTGACCCGATCCGGCTTGGGATTAAAAATGCCGATCACTGGGTTAAGGAACGTAAAGATGAAAAAGGTGTGAACCCGGATCAGACATCTTCTCTGCCGGGAGGCCGTACAATAAGCTGATGGCGCGAAAAAAGCCCGTACGAAAGTACGGGCTTTTTTTTAATAGCGTAGTGAGGGGGATTGACTCGCTGCGCCAGTTGTCGAACCCCGGTCTGGGATTCTCATCCCCCCACAGGCGTGCAACATGCGAAAAAAAGCCCG
>NZ_JBBCPK010000222.1:0-1215 GCF_037150775.1 Leclercia sp. M50 | reverse complement strand
AGGCGATATCAAAAAATAAGATGACTGTGCGAAGGTGGCGGAATTGGTAGACGCGCTAGCTTCAGGTGTTAGTGTCCTTAGGATGTGGGGGTTCGAGTCCCCCCCCTCGCACCAATTATCTTATCTCTCCTGATTTTCTCTCTTTTTCTCCCGTTAGTTCAGATTCATTACCAGCACCCACATTCCCGCAATCAGCGCAACACATGATGGCAGCAGCACGAAATGCCGCAGTTGTTTATGCCAGATCATGGCGGATGAAATCAGCAAGCCCGACGCGATAATCACTTTCCAGACCGCTAACGACAGATCGGTACACGCCAGCCCGGCCATGACCATTCCCGGCAGTATCACGCCCCAGCCACTTCCCAACGCTCTGCTCAACATGATTCATCTCTCAAACCGATAATGATAACCAATATCATATGATAGATTTTCTCATTTGTCAGCGTTAAACCTGAATGTGTAAAAAGCCTTGCGCACGGATTTATCTATAGTTAGGATTGGCAATCATTATCATTTAGATTTTTATCCAGCTAACTTATGGCCACACGTTCCGCACACGCTGTTGAGAATATTATCTGGCAAACGCCACTGTCGGCCGGGCCTTCAGGGCTTGCGGACGCGATGCGTGAGGCTATCGGTCAGACGCGTGCCTATCTGCTGGATGTCATCAAGCTGGATGAACCCCATCCTCATCACGCCATGACGCTGGCGCAGTGGCAGCGTCCTGCCGAACTGCAGTCTTTGCTGGCGACCTACTCCGATCATATCTACCGCAACCAGCCCACGATGGCGCGGGAAAACAAGCCGCTGCTGTCGCTGTGGGCACAGTGGTATATCGGGCTGATGGTCCCACCGATGATGCTGGCCCTGCTGACCCAGGATGTGGCGCTGGATATTTCCCCGGAACATTTCCACGTTGAGTTTCACGAAACCGGGCGCGCAGCCTGCTTCTGGATCGACGTTCAGGAAGACAGCCAGGCAACCTCCCTTTCGGCCCGGCAGCGTATGGAAATGCTGGTGACACGCGCGCTGCTCCCGGTGGTTGACGTCCTGGAAGCGACGGGTGAGATCAACGGCAAACTTATCTGGAGCAATACCGGCTATTTAATTCACTGGTATCTGACCGAAATGAAACCCCTGCTGGGGGATGAGAAAGTGGACGCGCTGCGTCAGTCGATTTTCTTTGCCCGCCAGCTCTCCGATGGGCGTGAC
>NZ_JBBCPK010000221.1:0-1286 GCF_037150775.1 Leclercia sp. M50 | reverse complement strand
TGGGCTTTGCTGACTGCTGGGCGCTGATCCGTGAGTGGTACCAGCGCGAGCACGGCATTACCTTGGGCGATTACTCGGTACCGTACGAGTGGTGGGAGCAGGGCGAAAATCGCTACGACGATAACTGGGAGGCGGAGGGCTTTATCCAGGTGGACCCCACTGATATGCGTCACGGCGATATGATCATGATGCGCATACAGGCGTCGGTAACCAACCACGCGGCCATTTACCTCGGTCGCCACGAGTACCAGGACAATATCATGCTGCATCATAATTTCGGCAACCTGTCTGCCCGGGTGCCGTACGGCAAATATTACCGCGACCGCACCGTTCGTATGGTCCGACACAGGGAGCTGATGGATGCTGAAAACACTGATTCTTGAAGGCAGTATGGCGAAAAAGTTCGGGCGCGAACACCAGTTTCACGTTGAGGATCTGCGCGAGATGCTGCGCGCCATGTCCAGTCAGGTCCCGGGCTTTAAACGCTACCTGTCAGAAGGACATATGCAGGGGATCCGCTTTGCCTTCTTCAATGGTAAAAACAACATCGGTCTTGAAGAATTCGACATGACCCGCAGTGGCACGGTGTACCGGATTTCGGCCATTACCGAAGGTTCAAAGCGCGGCGGTGTGCTGCAGATCGTTATCGGGGCGGTGGCTCTCGTGGCCGCGTATTTTACCGCGGGTGCCTCGCTGACGGCGATAGGTCTGAGCACGGCTGCCGCAACCGCGACAACAACGGCCCTGACGGGTCTCGGCCTGTCGATGATGCTGGGCGGAGTGGTGCAGTTGCTTACCCCACAGCCGAAATACAACGTCGGTGCCTCGTCCAGCACGGACAACAAACCCAACTACGCCTTTGGCGCGCCGGTGAATACCGTGGCTGTGGGTTATCCGGTACCTGTGTTTTTTGGTGAGCGCGAGATCGGCGGGGCCGTCATCAGCGCGGGGATCTTCTCCAGCGACCAGCAGTGAAATTTATTGTCAGCTACAGGTCACCTCCGGGTGGCTTTTTTTATGGGTGAAATATGCGACTTCCCGAAGATGAAACCCTTATTCAGGGACGTAAAGGCGGTGGCGCTAAACAGCACACTCCTGTTGAGGATCCGGATGACCTGCTGTCGACAGCAAAATTAAAAATGCTGCTGGCGATCGCTGAAGGTGAAATTCAGGGTGAGCTGACGGCACAGAACATCTTCCTTAACGACACCCCGCTGGCGAACGCCGACGGCAGCTACAACTTCACCGGCGTGAAGTGGGATTTTCGCCCGGGCACTCAGGATCAG
>NZ_JBBCPK010000220.1:0-1527 GCF_037150775.1 Leclercia sp. M50 | reverse complement strand
CGTTGATCTCTCGACTGATGGTGCTGCCTGGCAGACGGTGGTTAACGGCAAATTCGACGGAAAGACAACCACGGAATACCAGCGCGACATCCGCATTGACCTGCCAGCAGCAACCACCGGCTGGGCGGTGCGGGTACGTCGCATCACACCTGATTCAGTGGGTAATTCAAAACTGATAAACGCCTTCAAGGTGTTCTCGTTCGCTGAGGTGATCGACAGCAAGTTACGCTATCCCAATACAGCGCTGCTGTATATCGAGGTCGATGCCAGCCAGTTTACCAGTGGCGCGCCGAAGGTGACCTGCAGGCCGAAGGGCAAACTGGTACATGTCCCGGACTCCTACGACCCGGTTACGCGTACCTACAGCGGCACCTGGTCCGGTGGCTTCAAAATGGCCTACACCAACAACCCGGCCTGGGTATTTTACGATCTGGTGCTGGATGAGATTTACGGCATGGGCACCCGCATCGATGCAGGCATGATCGATAAGTGGGAGCTGTACGCCATTGCGCAGTACTGCGATCAGAAGGTGTCGAACGGGGCGGGTGGGACCGAGCCGCGCTTCACCTGCAATGTCTACATCCAGAGCCAGCAGGACGCCTACACCGTTCTCAGCGATCTGGCGGCGATATTCCGCGGGATTACCTTCTGGGGCAACGACCAGATTTACGTGCGCGCGGATGTGCCACAGGATGAAGTGGATTTTACCTACCATGCCTCGAACGTGATCGACGGGTTGTTTACCTACGGCGGCGGCAGCTACAAAAACCGCTACTCGTCTGCCCTAGTGTCGTGGTCTGATCCTCAGAACCATTACAGCGACACGGTTGAGAGTGTCTACGATTCCGACCTGGTGAAGCGGTACAGGGTCAACCAGATGTCGATGACGGCGATTGGCTGCACATCCCAGAGCGAAGCGCACCGCCGGGGCCGCTGGGCGCTGCTGTCTAATGCGCGCGACGGAACGGTGTCATTTGGCGTGGGACTGGACGGTTATATTCCCCTGCCCGCAGAAATTATCGGTATCGCGGATCCGTTCCGTGCCGGCAAACAGAACGGCGGGCGTATCCGGGCGGTGAGCGGGCGTAATGTCACGCTTGATCGTCCTGCTGACTATGCCGCTGGCGACCGCCTGGTGGTCAACCTGCCGGACGGCAAGGCGCAGACGCGGACAATCGCGTCCGTCAGCGCAGACAAACAGACGGTGACGGTCACCACTCCCTTCAGGCTGCCACCTGAGTCCGGTGCAGTGTGGGCCATTGACAGCGACAACCTGGCTATCCAGTATTTTCGTGTGACATCCATCCGGGCGAACGACGACAGCAACGGTGGTTTCACGATCACCGCAATTCAGCATGACCCGAATAAATACCGCTATATCGATGACGGTGTGCGCATTACCCCGGCGCCAGTCACCGTCACGCCGGTAAGCGTTCTTCCGGCACCGAAAAACATCACCCTGACCGAAACCGACCATATCGAGCAGGGACTTACCGTTGCCACCATGAATGCTTCCTGGGATCGGGT
>NZ_JBBCPK010000219.1:0-1637 GCF_037150775.1 Leclercia sp. M50 | reverse complement strand
TTTATGGCTAAGTTCCGACCGGCTGTGGATCCTCGATGAGCGCTTTACGGCGATCGATGCCGCTGGCGTCGCGCTGCTGACTCAGCGTCTGGAGCAGCATGCCCGGGCGGGCGGGGCGGCGATCTTTACCAGTCACCAGCCTCTGTGCGGGTTAACCCTGCCGCTGCGGCGGCTTTCGCTCAAGGATGACGCGCCATGTTCCTGAAAATCTGCCGGATGGAGCTGTGCGTGGCATTCCGTCACCGGGGGGAGCTGCTCAACCCGCTGTGGTTTTTTCTGATCGTCATTACCCTATTTCCGCTCGGGATGGGCCCGGAGCCGCAGATGCTGGCGCGCATCGCCCCCGGTGTAGTGTGGGTGGCGGCGCTGCTGGCCTCGTTGCTGGCGCTGGAGCGTCTGTTCCGGGATGACCTGCAGGATGGCAGTCTCGAACAGCTGATGCTGCTGCCGGTGGCGCTGCCCCTGGCGGTACTGGCGAAAATCCTCGCCCACTGGCTGGTTGCCGGGCTTCCGCTGCTCCTGCTCTCGCCGCTGGCGGCACTGCTGTTGGGCATTGATTTCAGCGGCTGGCAGGTGATGGCCGCCACCCTGCTGCCCGGCACCCTGACGCTGAGTTTTATCGGTGCCCCTGCCGTGGCCCTCACGGTTGGGCTCCGGCGGGGCGGGGTGTTGCTGAGCCTGCTGATGCTGCCCCTGACCATTCCGCTGCTTATTTTTGCTACCGCGGCGATGGACGCCGCCGCCCTGCACCTGCCCGTTACCGGCTATCTGGCCCTTCTCGGGGCGCTGCTGGCAGCCAGCGCCACCCTGAGCCCGTTTGTCACTGCCGCTGCGCTGAGGATCAGCCTGCACTAATCCATTGAGGGATCGCACTATGTGGAAAATGTTTCATCAACTGGCCATGCCGCCCACGCTCTACCGGCTGTGCGGTTATGGTCTCCCCTGGCTTGCCGTCACCAGCGTTGTGGTTCTGGCGACGGGTCTGGGCTGGGGAGTGGCTTTTGCCCCGGCGGATTATCAGCAGGGGGATGGGTATCGCATTATTTATCTCCATGTTCCCTCGGCGATGGGGTCGATGGGGATCTACGCCGCGATGGCGGGAGCGGCCTTTATCGGTCTGGTCTGGCAGCTGAAAATGGCGAACCTGGCGGTGGCCGCTATGGCGCCGGTGGGCGCGGTATGTACCTTTATCGCGCTGGTGACCGGGGCCGCATGGGGAAAACCAATGTGGGGCGCGTGGTGGGTGTGGGATGCCCGGCTCACCTCCGAACTGGTGCTGCTGTTTCTCTATATGGGGGCAATTGCCCTCTGGTCGGCGATTGACGATCGCCGACAGGCCGGGCGGGCGATGGGCATTCTGGTGCTTATCGGCGTGGTTAACCTGCCGATCATCCACTTCTCGGTTGAGTGGTGGAATACCTTGCACCAGGGCTCAACCCGCATGCAGCAAAGCGTCGCCCCGGCGATGCGCTCCCCGCTGCGCTGGTCGATAGTGGGTTTTCTGCTGCTGTGCGCCACCCTGACGCTGATGCGTCTGCGCACCCTGATTTTGCAGCAGGAGCGCCGCCGCCCCTGGGTCAGGGAGATGATCAGGGGAGGTGCCCAATGAACAGCGCTTTTGCCTCATGGGCAGACTT
>NZ_JBBCPK010000218.1:0-1744 GCF_037150775.1 Leclercia sp. M50 | reverse complement strand
GTCCTTACTGTGGGGCGAACAGCAGGAGCTGACCCAGCAGTGGCTCAAGCTGGCGCAAATTCTGCACCAGACCAGCCACGCCCAGGCGCTGGCGGCTCCGCTGAGCCTGCTGGTGGATAATTTTGGCCTGCCGACCGAAGGGTTCCTCACCCGGGGTGATATCGCCCTGCCGGAGGTCCAGCAGGCGGTACTGCACCCGCTGCACAACGGCGAGCTGCTTAACGCCATCAGCATCCCGCTGGATGTGCTGGCCCTGCTCACCCGAGAGCTGATCCTGCCGGTAGAAAACAGCGCGCTGGCCGGAGTGGATATTATTGATATTCCGGCCCCGTCCGCGCAGCCCGATTCACCGCTGGCCCTGGCGAAACTGCAGTGGTTACTGGAGCACTATCGCCAGCAGCTGCAGCCGGACGTCCTGGTGATCTGCAATGCCACTGCCCATCACGGCCAGACCGTCCGCACCGCGAAAATGTTGCTTAACTGGGTGAAAGCGACCCAGCCGGGCGACGATGCCGCCCTCCCAGGGCTGGTGTGGGCGATTACGCCCCAGGATGCGCGCTTTACCCGCCGTTCCAATCTCGACGAAGCGGTGCAGCAGCTGCTCGGCAAACCCGGCCAGCACTGGGGAACGTTGCAGGCGCTGGACAGCAGCAGTATGCAGCGGGTGATTGAGTGGTTATCCCAGGCGACGCTGCCCGCCCAGCGCGAGACGCGTTTACAGGGGTTACGCCAGCAGCATCAGCGGGAACTGCATCAGCTGATGCGGGGGTATCTGGCTCCGCTGACTCAGGATCCTGACGCCCAGCGCGGCACCGCCGAAGCGATGGTGCGTGCCCTGCAGGGGAGCGCCGCCCGTCACGGCGAGCTGCTGGAGGGGTTACTCCCGCCGCTGCGCGCCTTTGAGACGCTGCTCGCCGTGCAGCAGCCGCGCGAAGAGCAGGTTAACGGCCTGTTTACCGATGCCATTGACCTGTTTGCCGACAGCACCCAGGATAGCGATGAGATGTTGCAGCCGACGGACAAAGCCCGTCTGGCCCATCTGGTGTGGATCAACCATCTGCGCCAGTGGAGCCGGGATGAAGCCGTCGCCAGCCGTCTGGGGCTGGATACCGCGATCCTGCAGCAGATTGGCGATGTGCTGGTGGTAGCCAGCTATCGTCTGAATCTGCTGGTGCAGCTGAAAAAGATTGTTGATACCGATAAAAGCAGCGCTGCACAGCTGCATGCCGCACTCGGCAATTTTGTGGGATGGGTCGGCTATGCTCAGACGCCGGCTTCCGCCCGCCCGGCCAGCCGCATCCGCAAAGGGCAGCCGGTGTTTGTCACGCCTGTGGTTAACAGCACTGCGCCACGCTTGACCCGTCTGGGGGAGCAGCCGGTGCATGCGGCCACGGCCTATGTCTATGACTGGCTGGTGGCGCTCTATACCCAGGCGATTGATAACATCGGGTATCAGCATCCGCATGATATTACCCATGACGATCGCAGAGCGTTGCAGGTTTTGCTCGCCTGATACGGTGCAAGAACCTTAGCCGGTAAGACACGGTACAGGAGCGGTCTGTACCCCTCTAATCCACCATTCTCTCGGTGGGCTGAGGGGAATATGCGGCAGTGGAGGTGGTTCCGTTCACCATACTTTCCTTGCTTCTCTGTAAACCGCGTCACCCGTGAACGTGTTAAGGGGGCTATCGCCGCCCCCTTAACAATCCCGGCTCCCGGCAAGAAAATCGCCGCTTCGCGGTGC
>NZ_JBBCPK010000217.1:0-1773 GCF_037150775.1 Leclercia sp. M50 | reverse complement strand
GGGTGTGCAGCTTTTGCGGATCGAAGAACTGCCCGGTCGCTTTGTTACGCACAAAGGCGTCGCCCTCCCAGGAGTCCCACAGCCCTTTCACCACGTCAAGATATTCGTCGGCAATGCGGTAACGCAGGGCGTGCTCCGGGTGCTTATCCCGGGAGAAATTTTTTGCTGACCCCTCCAGCGGCGAAGTGACCACATTCCAGCCCGCCCGGCCATGGCTCAGGTGATCGAGGCTGGCGAACTGGCGCGCCACGGTGAACGGCTCGCTGTAGGAGGTAGATAATGTCCCCACCAGCCCCAACCGGGAGGTGACGGTCGCCAGCGCCGACAGCACGGTCAGGGGCTCAAAGCGGTTGAGAAAATGCGGGATCGACTTCTCGTTGATGTAGAGGCCATCCGCAACAAAGATAAAGTCGAGCTTGCCCGCTTCGGCCTTCAGGGCCGTCTCTTTGACGAAATCAAAATTGATGCTGGCATCGGCGATTGCTGCCGGGTGGCGCCAGGCCGACATATTCCCCGACGCGCCATGCAATATCGTGCCCAGACGCAGCTGTCGTGTTGCGGACATATTCACTCCTTACCCTTAAAGTTGATTCAGTGCTTTTTCTGCAAGCCGGGCGAAATAGCGCGCGGCGGGTGCGATGAGGGCTTCGTCCGGGTTAAAGGCCGGATGATGCAATCCATAGGGGCTGGCGCTGCCGATGCTGACGAAGGCACCGGGGATCTGCTGGAGGTAGACGGCGAAATCCTCCCCGCCCATATGCAGTTCCGCCTGCTGCGTCTCGTAGCCGGTCTCCCGCGCCACCGAGGTGGCAAACTCGGCCCAGGTGGCGTCGTTGACCAGCGCGGTAGGCCCGGCATACCAGGTGATGTCGATCTGCGCGTTAAAAGCGCTGGCGAATCCGGCGGCGATCTCAGCTACCCGGACCTTTACGTTCTGCTGCACTTCGGTGCGATGGGTGCGCAGGGTCCCTTCCAGCTCGACGTTCTCCGGCAGCACGTTCCAGGTATTTCCCCCGGTAATGCGCGTCACGCTCAGTACCACCGAGTCGAGGGTGTTAACGTTGCGGCTGGCAACGCTTTGCAGGGCCGTCACCAGCTGGCTGGCGGTCACGATGGCGTCGTGACCTTCATGAGGACGGGCGGCGTGAGCGCCTTTACCGGTAATGCGCAACACGAAACGGTCGACGTTGGCGTAGAACGGGCCGCCGCGGGTAGCAAAGTGTCCGACCGGCAGACCGGGTTCGTTATGCATGCCGAAGATGGCGCTGATGTCGCGCAGGGCACCAGCGCGCACCAGGCTTTTGGCCCCACCAAAGTTCTCCTCCGCGGGCTGGAACAGGATCCGCACCCGGCCATTGAGCGCCTCTTCCCGCGCTTTCAGCTGCAAGGCCGCGCCGAGGATCACGCTGGTGTGAATGTCATGGCCGCAGGCGTGCATCACCCCGGCACGCCGGGAGGTGAACGCCACCCCGCTGCGCTCCTCAATCGGCAGGGCGTCGATATCGGCGCGCAGGGCAATCTGTTTTTCACCCCTCCCCACCTCGGCGACCACGCCGGTTTGCAGGTCATAGGGCAGGATGGCGATCCCGGCATCACCCAGCCACTGGCGCAGACGGGCGGTGGTCTGGACTTCTTCCCCGGAGAGTTCCGGGTTCTGGTGCAGCTCGCGGCGCCAGGCGATCAGCTGTTGCTCCAGGCTCATACCGCCACCTCCCGTTGCTGGCGGGCCTGGGCCAGCAGGCGCAGGGACTGCACCCGCGCAGCGCCGTCGGC
>NZ_JBBCPK010000216.1:0-1922 GCF_037150775.1 Leclercia sp. M50 | reverse complement strand
GAGCAGCCGCCGAAAACCTGGCAGGATCTGGCGGAGTACACCGCCAAACTGAAAGCGGCCGGCATGAAGTGCGGCTACGCCAGCGGCTGGCAGGGCTGGATCCAGATCGAAAACTTCAGCGCCTGGCACGGCCAGCCGGTAGCCACCGAGAACAACGGTTTCAACGGCACCAACGCGGTCCTGGAGTTCAACAAGCCGGAGCAGGTGAAGCACATTGCCCTGCTGGCCGATCTGAACAAGAAGGGCGATTTCAGCTACTTCGGACGTAAAGACGAATCCACCGAGAAGTTCTACAGCGGCGACTGCGCCATCACCACCGCCTCGTCCGGCTCGCTGGCGGATATCCGTCACTACGCCAAATTTAACTACGGCGTAGGGATGATGCCATACGACGCCGACTCAAAAGGCGCGCCGCAGAACGCCATCATCGGCGGGGCCAGCCTGTGGGTAATGCAGGGTAAAGACAAGGACACTTACAAGGGCGTGGCGGAGTTCCTCGACTTCCTGGCGAAGCCGGAAAACGCCGCCGAATGGCACCAGAAGACCGGCTACCTGCCGATCACCAAAGCCGCTTATGACCTGACCCGCGAACAGGGCTTCTATGACAAGAACCCGGGGGCAGACATCGCCACGCGTCAGATGCTGAACAAACCACCGTTGCCGTACACCAAAGGGCTGCGTCTGGGCAACATGCCGCAGATCCGTACCGTCGTGGATGAAGAGCTGGAAAGCGTCTGGACCGGCAAGAAAACCCCTCAGCAGGCGCTGGATGCGGCAGTCGAGCGCGGAAACCAGCTGCTGCGCCGCTTTGAGCAGTCGACCAAATCGTAATGTGAAATGCCCGGTGACGCGTAGCGATCCGGGCCTGGAAGACCGTAGGCCGGGTAAGGCGTAGCCGCCACCCGGCGCTGTTCAGGAACACAACCCTCATGTCCTCATCCCGTCCGGTGTTTCGCTCCCGTTGGCTGCCGTACCTGCTGGTCGCGCCGCAACTGGTCATCACCGTTATCTTCTTTATCTGGCCTGCGGGCGAAGCGCTGTGGTACTCGGTGCAGAGCGTCGATCCGTTCGGGCTCTCCAGCCAGTTTGTTGGCCTGGATAACTTCGCTGCCCTGTGGCACGACAGCTACTACATCGACGCCTTCTGGACGACGATCAAATTCAGCACTCTGGTGACGGTGAGCGGTCTTCTCGCCTCGCTCTTCTTTGCCGCGCTGGTGGATTACGTGGTGCGCGGTAGCCGTCTTTACCAGACGCTGATGCTGCTGCCTTACGCCGTGGCCCCCGCCGTCGCCGCGGTGCTGTGGATCTTCCTCTTTAACCCCGGGCGCGGGTTGATTACCCACTTCCTGGCCGAGCTGGGCTATGACTGGAACCACGCCCAGCACAGCGGCCAGGCGATGTTCCTGGTGGTTTTCGCCTCGGTGTGGAAGCAGATCAGCTACAACTTCCTCTTCTTCTTTGCCGCGCTACAGTCCATTCCGCGTTCGCTGGTAGAAGCCGCCGCCATTGACGGCGCAGGCCCGATCCGCCGCTTCTTCCGGCTGTCGCTGCCGCTGATCGCCCCGGTGAGTTTTTTCCTGCTGGTGGTCAACCTGGTCTACGCCTTCTTCGACACCTTCCCGGTGATCGACGCCGCCACCGCAGGCGGCCCGGTGCAGGCCACCACCACGCTGATCTATAAGATCTACCGCGAAGGCTTTGCCGGGCTTGATCTCTCGGCCTCTGCCGCCCAGTCGGTGGTGCTGATGTTCCTCGTCATCATCCTCACGGTGGTGCAGTTCCGCTATGTTGAAAGTAAGGTGCGCTACCAATGATTGAGAACCGTCGCGGGCTGACGATTTTCGGCCATACCATGCTGATCCTGGGGATCGTCGTTATCCTGTTCCCGCTGTACGTCGCCTTTGTCGCCGCCACGCTGG
>NZ_JBBCPK010000215.1:0-2013 GCF_037150775.1 Leclercia sp. M50 | reverse complement strand
CCGAAGGCGGGTTACTATGCCCTGAAGCGCGCCTACCAACCGATCCTCCCCTCCATCGAACCCGTTACAGATGTCTGGCGTCAGGGACGCGAGGCGACGGTCCGCCTGTGGGCGATCAACGATACCTGGTCAGCCTGCGAGGAATGCCGCCTGACGTGGCAGGTGAAGCAGAGCGGAAAACGGCTTGCTGAAGGCGAGACGATCATGACCCTGCCGCCCGACTCGGGGACCAGGGTAAAGGAGATTACCGTCACGCCGACCAGCGTTGAACGAGTGACCATTGAGTATCGCATTGAGAATAACGCGCGAGAAACGGTGGGCAAAAACCGGCGTGAAGAGTCTGTCGAGGCGTCGTCCGCCGGGAAGTAAAGCATAAATTTCCTGATAACCCTCTCCTCTGAGAGGGTTTACCTTCTGATATACCCTGCAATTTTACGAGACGCCTCGTAGCGTCAGCACGCGTTTCAGCACACTCTCGCCATGCTCCTTACAATGCCGACCAGTGCCAGCGCGCATTTCAGATCACGCGTTCTCTGGCAGCAAAATAATTCTGGATCTGTACTATGTACACCTTAAGGTGTACATGGTACCTTACATGGAGAGAGAATCGTGTGCCATGCGATAAAATTTATCGAGACGTCACTGTTTACGCGGCAAATCAAACAGATCGCAACGGATGATGAGCTTCTGGCGTTACAAAGAGAGCTCATTGCCTTTCCGGACAAAGGTGATGTTATTCAGAATACCGGCGGGCGGCGGAAAGCCAGGATGGTCACGGGTGGCCAGGGTAAAAGCAGCAGCGCCAGGGAATTTACCTTCTGGCAACACGGGAGATTATCTGGCTGGTGCTCGCTTATCCGAAAAGCGCCAAAGAGAATCTCACTGATGCGGAAAAGGTTGAACTAAAAAAACTGACAACCTTACTGAAAAACGAGGTGTGAAATGCATTTTTTTGACGAACTCAAAACGTCCCTGGAAGAGGCGGTCGACATCAAAAACGGGACCAAAGCCCCTTCCCGAGTTACCCGCTATGAGATTGCCGATGTCAAAGCGATCAGAGAGCAGCTCAACGTCTCCCAGGCAGAAATGGCAAAAGCGCTGGGCACCAGCGTGGATACCATCAAAAGCTGGGAATCCAGAAGACGTAACCCCACCGGCCTGGCAGCAAAAGTGCTGGCCACGATTAAGGCGAACCCGGCATTCTTTTACGAACTGGCTGCGCATTAATAGGTCGTATTGGGGATGCCAACAGCGACAGGTAAAATAAAAACGCAGAAACAAAGCCCCAGCGACAGCGTGCCGGGGCTTTTAGGGTGCCACTAAATTAATCCTTAACATCCTTCAATCTACACAAAGATGGCCTCACGCAGGATTAAAGGGTTTGCCGCTCAGCGGGCCGACTTCGGCCGCAGATTCTCGTCAAACACCAGCCGCTTGCGATCCGGTTCCACCTCGTGTAACGGCTCCACCTGATGCATCGTCTGTTTGCAGCGCTCCACCAGCGTCTGGTACTCGCGGGTGCCCTGCTTTTTCCACGCCATCTCCTGCTCGCTCAACACGCGGATCGCTTTCGCCGGGCTGCCGATAATCAGATGGTCGGCAGGCATTTCCGCTTTCGCTTTCACAAATGCCGCCGCGCCGACGATGCTGTTCTCGCCGATCACGGCGCCATCCATGATCACCGCATTCATCCCCACCAGCGCATTGCGGCGGATCACGCAGCCGTGCAGAATGGCGCCGTGCCCGATATGTCCCTCTTCTTCCACCACCGTGTCCTGCTCGGGGAAGCCATGCATGATGCAGTTATCCTGAATATTGGCCCCGTCTTTCACCACGATACGGCCAAAATCTCCGCGCAGGCTGGCGTTGGGGCCCACATAGACGCCCTTACCGAGGATCACGTCGCCAATCAGGACCGCTGTCGGGTGGACATAACTCTCCTCAGGAACAACCGGTGTCAGACCATCAATTTGATATACAGGCACATAACCTCCGTTACGCGGGCGTCAGGCC
>NZ_JBBCPK010000214.1:0-2037 GCF_037150775.1 Leclercia sp. M50 | reverse complement strand
CGACTACACCAAAGTCAGCGACTCGAGCTATTTTAACGACTTTACCTCTAAATACGGCTCAAGTACCGATGGCTACGCCACGCAGAAATTCAGCGCGGGCTATGTAGTACATCCCGTCCAGCTCTCACCCACGTGCAGGGTAAACCACATATCGGCAAACGCCTCTGCAGGCATATCCGGGTGGCGGATCACATTATGAGGTTCACCAATAAGATGTTCTTCTTTATAACCGCTGGCATCAATAAAGGCCGAGTTCGCGTAAGTAATATGGCTCTGGATATCGGTGGTCGACATTAAGGTCGAGCCTTCGTTAAGCAAATGCTCGTTTTGTGTAACGTGATTGTTACGCCTCATAAATAACTCCGGGGTGATGTCTGCGTAAAGCGAAGCCGCCCAAAAAAGTTCAGGCAAGGTAAAATTGTTATTCTTAAATATTACGACGGGCGTATTCTCCACAAAATTTAAAAAATTATAAAGCGCCTGAATTAACTATTTTTTTCAGTCTCATGTTGGCTCATGTAATAAAAATGCAATTAATAAATTGCAGGCGAAAAACAGAGCGGTAAATAAATCGACTTAAGCCAAATGAAAAGGGGTTAATCAAGCCATGATGTAAATCACACCTTTCGAAATAGCGTTTCATTAACAAGGATAAAACATTATCATGGTTAACAACGGTTATCCGATCAACAGGTGAGACAATGAAAATTAATATTATTGGCACCAGCGGTAGCGGCAAAAGCACGCTCGCCCGCCGGATCGCCACGGAACTGGCGCTGCCCTGTATCGAAATGGATACCCTCTACTGGCTTCCGGAGTGGCAGGGCACCCCGGACGATATTCTCTTTGCGAAACTGGAAGCCGCTCTCAACGTGACCCCTGGTTGGGTGCTGGACGGCAACTATAACCGCACCCGGCCCATAAAATGGCGCGACGTGGATCTGGTGGTGTGGGTGGATTACGGCCTGGCGCGCACCCTGCGTCAGGCGGTGACGCGGGCGGTAAAGCGCGCCTTGACGCAGCAGGAGCTATGGCCCGGCACCGGCAACCGGGAGAGCTTTCGCCGCTCCTTTTTGAGTCGCGAGTCGATCCTGCTCTGGACGCTGAAAACCTGGCGCAGCAACCGGGCGCGCTACGAGGCGGATATGCGCAACCCCTCTTATGCCCATATCCGCTTCGTCCGCATCACCACCCGACAACAGGCCGAAGCGCTGCTCGCGGAGTTGCGTGCAGCGCGCTAACCCGCCGCGGTATTTCTGAATTTCGGCAAACCAAATGTAAATTAATTGTTTCTCAGCGGTGAAATCGCCCCTTAATAATGGCGACATGTTTAATCAAACGAGATTGCAACATGTCCTGGCGAATCAGCATTCTGGATAAAAGTCCTGTCGCAGAACACGAAACGGCCGCCGATGCGCTGGCCCGCACCCTGAGCCTGGCGCAGCAGGCGGAGACGCTGGGTTATCACCGCTTCTGGATTGCCGAACACCACAACACCCCGCAACTGGCAAGTCCGTCCCCGGAGCTGCTGATTGCCTGGATCCTCGGGCAGACACGGCGCATTCGCGTCGGCTCCGGCGGGGTCATGCTGCAACACTACAGCCCCTACAAAGTGGCGGAAAACTTCAACCTGCTGGCGGCCATTGCCCCTGGGCGTGTGGATCTGGGCGTCGGCAAAGCACCCGGCGGACTGCCGCTCTCGACAAAGGCGCTCCAGCTCGGCCTCAATCCGCAGGAGAAGGGCGATTTCGCTACACAGCTGGCGCAGCTGGATGGCTGGATCAACCCAGGTTCAGAGGAGGGGGCGGTGCGTGCCACCCCGCGGCCACAGGTGCCTGCCGCCGGTTTTCTGCTGGGTGCCAGCGTGGAGAGCGCGCGTCTCGCTGCCCGCCTCAACTGGGACTTTGTCTTTGCCGCCCATCTGAATGGTGACCCCGAACTTCTGCGTGAGGTCATTGAGACCTGGCGCGCCCACAGCGCCCGGGAGGTCATTGTCGCGGTGCAGGCCATCGTTGCCCCCACACAGGCGCAGGCCGG
>NZ_JBBCPK010000213.1:0-2061 GCF_037150775.1 Leclercia sp. M50 | reverse complement strand
GTACCAGCGTTTTGGTGAAACGCAGCCGCCCGTCGAACGGCGGCTGGCTGTACTCTTCCGGGTCGCGGTTAAGATCGAACTGCGCCGTGTAGCCCTGGCTCAGGTAGAGCCGCACCGCTTCCGGCTGACGAAAGCCGGTGGTGAGGTAGATCTGGCTGTAACCGGCAAGCCTCGCCCGGCGCTCCAGCTCCTGCACCACCCGGGCGGCCAGCCCCTGCTGGCGCAAGGATTTGTCGGTCCAGATACGTTTGATCTCGGCGGTCTGCGCGTCGAAAGGCTTATAGGCCCCGGTGGCGATAATCTTTCCGTCGCGCTCCAGCACGATAAACAGCCCCTGGGGCGGCAGATACCACTCGGTCAGTTCCACCTCGGCATCTTTAGAGAAGTAGTCCCCGTAGCGCGCCGCGTATTCTCCGAACAGCCCGTTAATAATGGGTTGAAGATCGGCGTCCTCCGGCGAAACGTCACGAAAAAGATCGCTCATAGGTTCTCCTTAGTCGCCAAGACCGGCCGGGTTAACTTCCGAATGAGGAATACGTTCTACGCCTTCACCCCAGCGGTTCAGCACCTTGTCGTAGTCGCCGTTCTTGATCACGCCGTTGAGGGCGGTCTGCACCGGCTCTGCCAGGCCACTGCCTTTTTTCAGGGTCACGGCGATGTGCGCCGCTTTCGGCCAGCCGCCATCCACGCTGCCCACCAGTTTGGTTTTACCGTTCAGAGCCGCTTTCCATGCGCCAATCACGTTCGGGCCAAAATAGGCATCCGCGCGACCGGACTGCAGCGCCAGGGTCTGGGCGGCATCATCTTTGGTGTAGATCGGCGTGAACGGCTTCAGCCCCTTCTTCTGGTTCTCCGCATCCCACGCCAGCAGGATCGCCTCCTGGTTGGTGCCGGAGCCCACAATGATCCGCAGCCCGGCGATATCCTCCGCCTGCTCAAGTTTCTTGATGGGGCTGGTGGATTTCACGTAGAAGCCCAGCGAATCTTTACGGTAGGTGGCGAAATCGAACTTCTCTTTACGCTCTTTGGTGACGGTGATGTTGCTGATTGCCGCATCGTATTTCCCGGAGGCGACGCCCAGCGGCCAGTCTTCCCAGGAGGTGGGCACGACGTTCAGCTCCAGCCCGAGGCTGTCGGCCACCAGACGGGCGATATCCGCCTCGCTGCCAATCAGGGTTTTGTTGTCATCGGCGAAGACCGTCAGCGGCGGCTGGCTCAGCCCGGCAATCGCCACGGTGAACTTCCCCGGCACCACCGGTTTAAAGCTGGCGGGCAGCTGGCTGATGGCTTCCGGGTTTTTGGCGGTGTTAATTGGCGTTTTATTGGCCTCGAGGCTCACCCCGGTGCCGTTAATCGTGACGTTCTCTGCCCAGACGGCAGGGGTAAAGGCCAGCGCAAGCGCCAGAATAAGCGATGATTTTTTCATGGCAGGTTCTCTTATTGTTTTGTGAACTGATTAACGGGCTGCGCTAAACCCAGGCTCTCGCGCAGGGTGGTGCCGGGGTATTCAGTGCGGAACAGGCCGCGCGCCTGCAACAGCGGCACCACCTGGTCAACAAAGCGCGGGAAGGTGTCCGGCGTACCGCCCTGAATAATGAAGCCATCCGCCGCATGGCCTTCAAACCACTGCTGTAAGCCATCGGCCACCTGCTCCGGAGTGCCGGAAAAACGCGGGCGCGGCGAGGCGGCTTCCAGCGCCACCTGACGCAGGGTTAAGTTGCGCTCCCGGGCGTTGCGCTTGATCTCATCGGTGGTGCTGCGGAAGCTGTTTTTCCCCAGATCGCCAATGTCCGGGAAGGCCTCGTCCAGCGGATACTGGCTGAAATCGTGATGCTCAAAGTAGCGGCCAAGATAGTTCAGGGCATCGCTGATGGAGACCAGTGCGGCGGTGGTCTGGTACTGCTGCTCCACGTCGTCATCATCTTTCCCGACGATGACGCTTACCCCCTGGAAGATATGCAGTTCGTCCACCCGACGGCCATGCTGTTTAAGCTGGCTTTTTACGTCGTGCCAGAACGCCCGGGCTTCGTCAAAGGTGTCATGGTGGGTAAAGATGGCGTC
>NZ_JBBCPK010000212.1:0-2076 GCF_037150775.1 Leclercia sp. M50 | reverse complement strand
GCCCATACTGATAGGTGTCGTCAACCGCGCGGAAGTAGCTCGCGCCGAGGAAAGAGACGATATCGCGGCGCGCCAGCTCCGGCGATTTAAAGGCGCGGAAACCGGCGAAGCCTAAGTCGCTCTGCCCTTCCAGCTGCTTAATATCGACCCCCGCGTCGTGGTAGTTGAAGAGTTCCGGGCGGAAGTGGATCTCACGCGCCTGAGCGGTCTGGTTATCCAGGGAGAACATGCGCACCCGACGGCGGAAGCCCATCCCGACGTGGAAGAACTGCACATCTAGCTGGCGGTTTTCGATGTTGTTCCACAGCGACTGCTTTGGATCGTACTGGATGCTGTTATAAGCCTGCGGTGTCAGTGTTGCCAGCGTATCCGGCAGCGGACGCGGCGCACCACCCCACGGTGTTTGCGCCAGGTCGTGAGCCATGGATTGCAGCACAGAGAAGTCGAAACGGCGGCTGGTGCCGTCCGCAATATCCGATTCAGCTGCACTGGCCGCCTGGGAAAAGAGCGCGGCGAAACCGGAAGTCCCGCTTACTGCGGCGACGGCCAGAGATCCTTTTAAAAAACGTCTGCGATTCATGCCTGGAAAAACGTCCTTATGGTCGTGGGGTGGTGGGTTTCGCTTAAGGCGAAACAACGGCAAGAAAGAACATCATTAAAAGGGCACAGCCTAAACAAAAACGGTTAAGAATCCAATTGTTGGCAGGCGAGAATATGAACAAAGCGCGAAAGAATTTTCTGTCGAGGGGAATTGCCTGAAACGGAGGTAAAGTTATGTTTAAAAAAGCCCCCGGCGGACATCATCGTCGGAGGCTAAGCGTAAGATGATTATTTCACGCTGACATCGATGCCCGGGAAGTACTTCTGCGCAAGCTTGTCGATAGTGCCGTCAGCACGGACTTTATCAATGGCGGCATCAAGCTGCTTTTTGGTGGCCTCATCGCCTTTACGCAGGCCATAGCCGATCCCGCTGCCGAGGATGGTGTCATCGGCGACCGGCTTACCGATAAAGCCAAAGCCTTTCCCCTGTGGCTTGCTCAGGAAGCCCGCCTGTCCGGCGGCAGACATCACCAGCGAGGCGTCAATACGGCCATTCAGCAGATCGCCCCAGGCCATGTTCTGATCTTTATACGACACCACGGTGACACCCTGTTTTTCCCAGTGCTCCTTGGCGTAGGTTTCCTGAATGGAGCCCTGCAACACGCCAACGGTCTTGCCCTTCAGCCCTTCCGGGGTGGCGTCCACCGCGCTCCCGGTCTTGCCCACCAGCTGAGATGGAATACGGTAGATCGGCTGGGTGAAGTCGATGCTCTGGCGACGCTGGTCGGTGATGTTCATCGCCGAGTTGATGGCGTCGAATTTCTTCGCCACCAGCCCCGGGATCAGCGCGTCAAACGAGGTTTCAACCCAGCTGCACTTCAGGGCCGCCGCCGCGCAAATCGCGTTCCCCAACTCAATATCAAACCCTTCCAGTTCACCCGAGGCGTTACGGCTCTCAAAAGGCGGATACTCAGCTTCTACGCCGTAACGTAATTCGGTTGCGGCAAGTGAGGAAAACGAACACAGCAACCCCATGCCGACAACGAAGGCTTTTACTTTCATGACTGAACTCCTTAGCGTGGTTTTACCCGACACAGGGCCTGCGCACCTGCCCGTAATGTCGCCTCATCTTTGGCAAAAGAGAGACGGATTAATTTGTTATCTGTCCCGTCGGTATAGAACGCCGAGAGCGGGATCGTGGCAACACCGTAATCAACAATCAGCCGTTTCACCATCTCGCTGTCGCGTTCATCGCTGAAGTGGCTGTAATCCGCCAGCAGGAAGAAGGAGCCTGCGCTCGGCAGCAGGCGGAACGGTGAGTCGGCCAGCAGGTTGACCAGCAGATCGCGTTTGCGCTGGTAGAACGCCGCCAGCGACAGCCAGGTTTGCGGATCGGCCATATGTTCAGCAAACGCATACTGCATAGGGGTATCGGCAGAGAACATCAAAAACTGATGGATTTTGCAGATCTCATCCATCAACGGCGCCGGGGCGACACAGTAGCCGACGCGCCAGCCGGTGACGTGGTAGGTTTTG
>NZ_JBBCPK010000211.1:0-2156 GCF_037150775.1 Leclercia sp. M50 | reverse complement strand
GATCCCCAGCAGTACCGGGGCGCTACAGACCAGCGCCGCCAGCAAAGTATGGGTCGTGGCGGCGATACCGGAGGCGGTCAGGGCCATGCCGATACCGGCGCCTGCCAGGGTACCGAGGCTGTAAAAGCCGTGCATCATCGGCAGTACGGTTTTGTTCATCTCCTGCTCGATAGTGGCGCCTTCGACGTTGATCGCCACCTCTGCCGCGCCAAAACTGCCGCCAAAGACGGTCAGCCCGAGGGCAAACGCCAGCGGGGAGGCAAACCATAGCGCAGCGCTGAGCATCATCATACCCAGAATCGCGCAGCACATGGTGGTGCGGATCACGGTCCGCGTACCGAAGCGCTTAACCAGCCAGGCGGAGCAGAGAATGCCGCTCATCGAGCCTATCGACAGGCCAAATAGCACGATGCCCATTTCCGCCGTCGAGACCGACAAAATGTCGCGAATGGCGGGGGTACGTGTGGCCCAGGAGGCCATCAACAGGCCGGGGATAAAGAAGAACATAAACAGCGCCCACAGGCGGCGTTGCAGCTTTTTGCGCGATGAGATGTCGGTCATGATTTCTGTACCAGAGGGACAACACAGGAGACAACACTAGCAAGTTTGTGTACATTTGTACATAAATTCGCTGAGGTAAAAATGAACAGACGACCCAACGATCCGCAACGGCGGGAACGGATATTGCAGGCCACCCTGGACACCATCGCCGAACACGGCCTGAACGCCGTCACCCACCGCAAAATCGCCAGCTGCGCCGGGGTGCCGCTGGGGTCGATGACCTACTATTTTTCCGGGATGGACGCGCTGCTTGAGGAAGCCTTCACCTGGTTTACGCAGCAGATGTCGGTGCAATACCGCGAGTTTTTTGCCGGGGTGACGGGGCCGGAGATGGCCTGCGAGTCGATTACCACTCTGATTCACAGCTCCCAGGTCACCACGCCGCACAATATGGCGCTGATGTACCAGCTTTATGCCTTTATGAACCGCAGCCCGTCGTTAAAAACCGTGATGCAGGACTGGATGAAAACCAGCCAGACGACGCTGGAGCAGTGGTTTGATCCGGTCACCGCCCGCGCGCTGGATGCGTTTATCGAAGGGATGACGCTGCATTTTGTTACCGACCGGCAGCCGCTTTCACGAGAAGAGTTAAGGGCGATGGTAGGGCGGATTGCGGGGGAGGGGGGATAAGCGTCAGGTCAGCAACAGCCTTTGCCGCAAACGCAGATAGTGATTTTACTTTTACGTAACATTGTGCCAGAAATAGTGTTGAAAATTTATCCACAAATCGATGGCATCATATCAGGCTAAACGGGCATAATAAATTTTACCCGGGTAAAATTGGCACCATTCTTATTGTCAGCCTACGCTTATATTTTTACCCGGATAAAAAGGCAAGCACATGCCCGCTATCACCCTTACCGCCTTCTGGCGGCAGCAGGAGATTGCGCACGGAACCCTGAGCGAACTGATGCAGCAGTTACAATCCGCTAACATCGGTCGTGAAACCGTTTTCATCTTTAACGATCGCAGCGGCAAGCGCCTCGATATTCATCTTCATGCAGATATTGCCAGCACCCTGGCGGTCTACCCGGAGCTGGCGGAAAGCACCCCGGTGAAAACCCGTGGACGACCAAAACTGGGCGTGTCGGCAAAAGAGGTCACCCTGCTGCCCCGACACTGGGAGTGGCTGGCTACCCAGCCCGGCGGCGCTTCCGCCACCCTGCGCAGGCTTATCGATCAGGCGAGGAAAAGCGCTAAACCGGTGGATAACAAGCGCCAGCGCCACGACCGCGCCTATCACTTTATGTACGAAATTGCCGGGGATCTTCCTGGCTACGAGGCCAGCATGCGCGCGCTGTTTGCTGACGATGAAGCCGCGTTTACGGCCACTATCGCAAACTGGCCGCAGGATGTGCGCGAGTACGCGCTACGGTTAGCCTTTGGCAAAGAGGAAGCGAACCAGGACGCCTAAAATCTCTACAAGTGTAAATTTTTGTGCAATTTGCTTCTTTGGTATTACTATAATTTATTGATTTTAATAATATTAAAATCCACTACTGCTTTCTCTTTTTTCGTCAGACAACAAAATGCAGAAGGATACGCTACGCTTTGTAAACCAGCCTGCGGCAAGCGTTTCTACCTCTTCTGCGGAC
>NZ_JBBCPK010000210.1:0-2209 GCF_037150775.1 Leclercia sp. M50 | reverse complement strand
GAACGTATCGGCAGAAATCAGGAAGTTTGAGGCCCCTGTACCGTCAATGCCCAGCTGAATACCCGCGATGCGTTTGACACCGTTCGCTTCCACTTGGACTTTAACGCCCCACTGCGCGGAGAGCTTGCCGTTGATATCAGCAACAGCCTGGCTGGTCGTCTGCACACTGGCATTGGTATCGCCAATTGCAGCCGTGACCTGCTGAATACTGATGGCCGTTGCGCTTGATAAATCCGTAACGGCTTTATCAATGCGCGTGATGGCTGCAGCATTGGTCTGGCCGTTTTGCTCTACCGTGGCCTTAAGCGTAGTGACCTGCTCCGCCACGGCACTTGTGGCATCCGCAGAGGTCTTCCGGACGTCGCTGATCTCGGCCATCGTTTTCGTTTCACCAACGGCGAACGTCACGCGCTGATCCGAGAACGCCATGAAGTTGGCGAGCGCATTGGTGACGTTGCCGACAATGCCGGCGTCCCGGCTAGCAGTGTTGCCGTCCACATCAACCTTAAGGCTGTCGATGCGGCGACCCAGCGCGCTGTCACCATCCGTACGGGCCGTAGTTTCCGTGCTGATATCCGCTGTGTTCTGGTCGGTAGTGGCCTTAACCGCAGCTAGGGCGGTGGTCTGCGCCTTGTTGTTGTCAGCAACGGCTTTAGTGACCGTCGTGATATCGGCGGTGTTTTTGCCGACAGTCACCTGCAGACCAGAAAGCGTGGTGGCCTGAGCATCCTGCTCAGTCGTCAGCGTTGCGAGTTCCTGAGTAACGGCTGCATGGTTATCGTTTACGGTCGATTCCAGCTTCTTCCGCTCCGTCACCTCCGCTTCCTGCGCCGTGATGCGGGCCTGTCGTTCGGTGTACAGCAGACCCGATGCCAGTTTTGACGGATCGTCACCGGTATAGCCGCCCCGGATCTGCGTCGCCAGCGTCTCGCGCGCCGTGGCTTCCGCCTGATCGCCAGTAACACGGGCTGTCGTTTCCTGCTGCAGCGCCGCCATCCCGGCCCCCGGTGTTGGCCGCCCGACCGCTACCCAGTCAATCAGGTAATAGTTCGTCGCGTCCTGTTTGGTGGACAGGTCCAGTCTGAACTGATTCATCGTGGCTTCGGTCAGCCAGGGGATGTTGTCGAACTCCACCGTAGCAATACCGTTGGCGTCATAGGCAGGCTCGGCGACGGTGATCATGTTGGTGTCGTTGAAACCACCAGTGCCACGCCACCGCAGCTGCCCCGTCCAGCCCGGCGCACCGAATTTCCTGATGCGGAGTTTAACGAAGCGATAGGACGAGGAGTTGATAGCCAGTGATCCCGGTGATGCCACCCACGGATCGGTGGCGTGGTTCGCCGGGCGGATCCACCCGTCAACGATTGTGGGAGTCCCGTTCCCGGTCCAGCCTTCTACCGTCGAATCGAAGTACCATATTTTCGCCGGGTCGAACTGGGAGCCGGTGCCTGCCGAAATCTGCGCAATCTGCTGCGCCAGCGAGTCAGAGGTGGTCTGAATTGTCTGGTTGACGTTGCTGATATCCGCGACGCGCTCGTTCTTCTCCGTCACCAGCGCCTGCCCCCGCGCCGTTGCCTCGTCGGTGATGGCTTTCTTACGGTCCGTGACCTCCTGCGCCAGGCCCGCTTTAGTCGTCGCCGACTCTGTCGTTACTGCGGTGATGTCGTCGCGCGCAGACTGGATATCTTCACCCAGATCGGCAATGTCCGAAACGAGGTTTTTATAGCCATCAGTCTGTTCAAGCGTGTCGCCGATCATGTCGAGATAATCACCGGCTTTCGAGCTGGACTGGCCTGCCGCCCACTCCGTCCAGTCGCCGGTGTTGCCGATACGATCCACCAGGCGCGCACGGTACCATTGACTGACGCCCGCCCGCATCGGGCCATGCTGGTAATGCGTGGCCGGAAACGGCACCAGAGCCAGTAATTGCGGGTTAGCCTTGTCTTCAGTGGTGGCGCGCTGAATCTCGGTGTATGCCGTATCACCAGAGCCATCCGGGAAAGCCCAGGTGATGTCGATAGCCCAGACAACATCGTCCGTGGCGGCCAGTGCCTGCGGCGTTCCAGGCCTGCCGTTTTTGCCCGTAAGATAGGTGGTGTCAGCATAACCCCACGGCGAGCTTGAATCCTGAGCGTTCAGCGCACGCACCCGCACGTCATAACTCCCGGTGTAAATCCCCTGCACCGTAAATCCCTGGGCGCTGCTCACC
>NZ_JBBCPK010000209.1:0-2287 GCF_037150775.1 Leclercia sp. M50 | reverse complement strand
CCAGCGCGAAGTGCAGATTCTCAGTGCGGCAATGGCCAACGTGCGTCAGATCTCCAACAAACAGCTGACCGACGTATTGTCGGAGTTTGAGCAGGAAGCGGAACAGTTTGCGGCGCTCAACGTCAATGCCAACGAATACCTGCGTTCGGTGTTGGTCAAAGCCCTCGGCGAAGAGCGTGCCGCCAGCCTCCTGGAGGATATTCTCGAAACCCGCGATACCGCCAGCGGCATCGAAACGCTCAACTTTATGGAGCCGCAGACCGCAGCCGATCTTATTCGCGACGAACATCCGCAGATCATCGCCACCATCCTGGTTCACCTTAAGCGTGGTCAGGCGGCCGATATTCTGGCGCTGTTCGACGAGCGCCTGCGTCACGATGTGATGCTGCGTATCGCCACCTTCGGCGGCGTCCAGCCGGCGGCGCTGGCGGAACTGACCGAGGTACTGAATGGCCTGCTCGATGGCCAGAACCTTAAGCGCAGCAAAATGGGCGGCGTGAGAACGGCGGCCGAAATTATCAACCTGATGAAAACGCAGCAGGAAGAGGCGGTTATTACCGCAGTGCGCGAATTCGACGGCGAACTGGCGCAGAAAATTATCGACGAAATGTTCCTGTTCGAAAACCTGGTCGACGTGGACGACCGCAGTATCCAGCGCCTGCTGCAGGAAGTGGACTCCGAATCGCTGCTTATCGCCCTCAAAGGCGCCGAACAGCCGCTGCGCGAGAAGTTCCTGCGCAACATGTCCCAGCGTGCGGCGGATATCCTGCGCGACGACCTTGCCAACCGTGGCCCGGTCCGTCTGTCTCAGGTGGAAAACGAACAGAAAGCGATCCTGCTTATTGTGCGTCGTCTGGCAGAAACCGGCGAGATGGTGGTAGGCAGCGGCGAGGATACCTATGTCTGATGAACTGCCGTGGAAAGTCTGGACCCCGGACGATCTCTCCCCTCCCCGCGCGGAATTTGTGCCTGCGGCCGTCGCTTCTGCCGATCTGGGCGAGGAAGAGGACGCGCCAGAGCTGAGCGAAGAGGAGCAGCGCGCGCAGCAGCTGGCGCAGATCCAGATGCAGGCGCACGATCAAGGCTACGCGGCCGGTCTGAACGAAGGCCGGCAGAAAGGCCAGGAGCAGGGCTATCAGGAAGGTCTGACTCAGGGGCTGGCCCAGGGGTTAGAACAGGCGCGTTCGCAGCAGGCGCCGATCCATGCCCGGATGCAGCAGCTGGTGAGCGAGTTCCAGAATACCCTGGACGCGCTGGACAGCGTGATCGCCTCGCGCCTGATGCAGATGGCGCTCGAGGCGGCACGCCAGGTGATTGGCCATACGCCGCCAGTGGATAACTCTTCGCTTATCAAACAGATCCAGGGGTTGCTGCAGCAGGAGCCCTTGTTCAGCGGCAAACCGCAGCTGCGCGTCCACCCGGACGATCTGCAGCGCGTGGAAGAGATGCTCGGCGCGACCCTGAGCCTGCACGGCTGGCGTCTGCGCGGCGATCCGACCCTGCATCACGGCGGCTGCAAAGTCTCTGCCGATGAAGGGGATCTGGATGCCAGCGTGGCAACCCGCTGGCAGGAACTGTGCCGCCTGGCGGCACCGGGAGTCATCTGATGACCGCTCGCCTCACCCGTTGGCTCACCACCCTCGACAACTTTGAAGCGAAGATGGCGCAACTGCCCCCCGTTCGTCGCTATGGCCGCTTAACCCGCGCCACCGGTCTGGTACTTGAGGCGACGGGCTTGCAACTGCCGCTGGGGGCCACTTGCATTATCGAACGGCAAGACGGCAACGAGATCCACGAAGTCGAGAGCGAAGTGGTCGGCTTTAACGGCCAGCGTCTGTTCTTAATGCCGCTGGAAGAGGTCGAAGGCGTGCTGCCCGGCGCGCGGGTCTATGCCAAAAATTTCTCCAGCGACGGACTGCACAGCGGCAAGCAACTGCCGCTCGGCCCGGCGCTGCTCGGACGGGTGCTGGACGGCGCCGGTAAGCCGCTGGATGGCCTGCCCGCCCCCGACACCACCGAAACCGGGGCGCTGGTCACACCGCCCTTCAACCCGTTACAACGCACCCCAATCGAACACGTACTGGATACCGGCGTGCGCCCGATCAACGCCCTGCTGACCGTCGGTCGCGGCCAGCGTATGGGCCTTTTTGCCGGCTCCGGCGTCGGAAAATCGGTGCTGCTCGGCATGATGGCCCGCTACACCCAGGCCGACGTTATCGTGGTGGGGCTGATTGGCGAGCGTGGCCGTGAAGTTAAAGATTTTATCGAGAACATCCTCGGTGCGGAG
>NZ_JBBCPK010000208.1:0-2307 GCF_037150775.1 Leclercia sp. M50 | reverse complement strand
ACAATGGTGCGGGTTTATCAGCTCAGGGATCGTAAAGCGGTTGATGCCGCCGATTACCAGACGCTGCTGCGCAAGGCCGATACGGTACTTAAAGACGACATACTGGCGTCAAAAGATCTGCTGGTGATGCCCAAAGGCAGCGTGACACTCAATATGCCCATGGATGAGGGCGCTCAGTTCGTGGCGGTGGTGGGGTTGTTTAACCGTCCCGATATGAAGGACAACCGCTGGCGCCTGGTGCTGACCCGTGACGACCTCGACCCGGACAAACCCCGCACAATTGAACTGGGTGATGGCTGGCTCAGTCTTGTGCCGCTAAAGGAGTGACGTGATGGATAACTGGTTGGCGCTTTTTGACGGACAGACCCGATACTTTCTGGATATTTTTGACAGTACAGTGAAGCCGGATGTCATGCGCTTTCGCGGCAGGGAAGCCCTGAGCGAGCCGTTCAGATGGGACATCGAGTTCACAACGCTTCAGGCGAACATTCCCCCGGAACAGGTGCTGATGAAATATGCGTCGTTGCGGATGCGTGGCGGCAAAAATGTCCACGGCAGGGTGACCCGCCTGGAATGGCTTTCAACCTCAAAGGGCCAGTCTCACTACCGGCTTACGCTCAGTTCCCGCCTGGCGCTGCTGGGATACACCCGGCAGTGCGCGGTATATCAGAACCAGTCCGTCCCGGAGGTGGTGGAGCAGGTGCTGCGCAAGCACGGGCTGGAGGGACCTGATTTTGAATTCAGACTGGAGCGCACCTACCCGCCGCGTGAAATCATCACCCAGTGGCGGGAAACGGATTTGCAGTTCATTCAGCGCATTCTGTCTGAGGTGGGGATTTACTTGCGCACGGAGATGGACAATACCCGTGAACTGGATATGTATATTTTTGCCGACAGCCAGCTGAACTACCAGTTTGATGTGCGCCTGCCGTACAGCGAGCCATCAGGCCTGTTTGACGGCGCGGCAGAATCGGTCTGGGATGTGCGGACCTGGTACAACTTAGCCACCGGTACCGTCACCATGCGGGATTACAACTACCGGACCGCCACCACGCCGATGGATGCGACGGTCAGCGTGCGCAGTGATGCGGTCACCACCGGGGAGCACTACCGCTACGCTGCGCCTTACCGTGAAGCGGGTGATGATACCAGCCCTGAGCCGGAAACCGAATCCGGTGCCTTTTATGCCCGCATCCATCACGAGCGGGAGCTCAACAAATCAGCCCGCATCCACCTGTTCAGCAATGCTTCGCACCTCACACCCGGGCAGGTGCTGGAGCCGCAGGGGGATGTCATTGCAGCCCTGAAAGAAGGCGTACTTCTCACGCAGGTAACCTTCCGGGGAGCGCGTGATTCCCGTCTGCATGTGTCGGTCTGGGGCCAGCCATATACCGAACGTTACTGTTTCCGCCCGGCGGAAATCCCGCGTCCGGAAATTCACGGCACCCTTCCGGCCCGGATTGAGAGCCGGGAGAAGAATGATATTTACGCTCACCTGGACGGGCAGGGTCGTTACCGGGTGAAGCCGGACTTCGACCGTGAGGGAACGGAACCCGGTTACGGCTATCTGTGGCTGCGGGGGGCGAAGCCGTATGCGGGAGAAACGTACGGCTGGCATACGCCGCTCACCGACGGGACCGAAGTGGCGATAGCGTACAGCAACGGTGATATTGACCTGCCGTACATTGCGTATGCGCTGCACGACTCGGAACATCCCGACCTCGTGGACCGGGACAATCACACCCGGAACGTGCTGCGCACCCCGGCGAACAACAAGCTGCGGATGGAAGACAGGCGTGGTGAGGAGCACATTAAGCTCGCCACGGAATACGGTAAAACCCAGCTTAATACCGGGCTGCTGGTGGACAGCCAGGGGCAACGTCGCGGTCAGGGAACTGAGCTGCGCACCGATGAGTGGGGAACGGTACGTGCCGGTAAAGGGCTGTTTGTCAGCGCGGATGCCCAGGTCAAAGCGCAGGGCGACGCACTGGACATGGAGGCCGCGCTGAAGGAAATCGACCGGCTTAATCAGCAACTGCAGCAGCTGGAAATGGCCGCAGAACAGGCGCGGGCGCTGAAGGCGGACGTTGACAGCCAGATACAGATGTTCGAACAGCGGCTGAAACCTCTCAATGAGGCGCTGCTGATGTCCGCCCCGGAAGGGATGGCGCTGACCAGCGGTGAGCATCTGCAAATGACGGCCACGAAAAATGTCGTCATCAACGCCGGGGGGGATATCAGTATTGGAACAATGGGAAATGCGACCCTGCTTACCGGGGAGAAACTGGGGCTCTTTGCCCGGACCGG
>NZ_JBBCPK010000207.1:0-2580 GCF_037150775.1 Leclercia sp. M50 | reverse complement strand
GATATCCATAACGACTCCTGGGTTTAATGCAAAAGGGAAAATGATACAAAGGGAAAGGAACAAAGGTAAGGGCATTCCGAGCGCTTAAGGGCCCGGACGCAGACGTTTTTGCTCTTTTTTTGGCAGCTTATCCACCACCAGATGCCACGAATCATTGACCAGATCGGCGATCAGCTCAGGGGTGATATCCTCCGCCGCATAAACCGAGATCCAGTGCTTTTTATTCAGATGGTAGCCAGGCTCAATGCCCCGGTAGATCTGCTGGTTGAGCAGCGATTTTTGCGGGTCGGACTTCAGGCTGACATGCAGGCGCCCGTGTGCGACGCCAATCAGCATAAAAATCTTGCCGCTGACCTTAAACACATCGTAATCCGGGCCAAACGGCCAGCACTGTTCGGTAAAGGGCAGCTCCAGGGCCACCTGCTTTGCGCAGGCGGCGAGCGTTTTACTGTCCATCGCTATCCTCTTCGGCCAGCGCCCGCCACATCGCTTCAAAACCCAATGCCTTAAATTCGGCTGCGCGGGCCGGTTCGCGAGTAGCGAAGGACATGGTGGTCTCCGCCAGGGATAAAAAGAGCGCGTCGCCAAACAGCCGGAACTCTTCCGACATAAACACCGGGCGGATATGGCGACGGCACAGCTCGTGCAGCTCCGGGAACATCTCGTGTACCGCCTGCTCGGTTTCGGCGTTGATCTTCTCGCTCACCCCAAGCTGGCGGATGGCGCCGTGGGCCACCGGATTGCGGATCCCCCAGTCAACGTAGCTGTTCCAGATATTGCGGGTATGCTCTTTTGGCTGGGTCAGGGCGCGATCCATATTCGCCAGCATGGTCTGGCACAGATCCTGCTTCAGGTGCAGGTAGAGGGCGTTAAGCAGGTCGTCTTTGGTAGCGAAATAGCGAAACAGGGTGCCTTCTGCCACGCCCGCGCTGCGGGCGATTAACGCGGTAGAAGCCGCAATGCCGGACTGGGCAAACGCGCTGGTTGCCGCGTCCAGCAACGCCAGTTTTTTATCTTCACTTTTCGGACGAGCCACTGCATTTCCTCCAGGTAATGTGCAAAAACCCCGATTGAATCATGCCCTTTGTGGGGCTGCAACGTGGAATGTCAAAGATCTTAAAACGTCTTGACGACTTTCACATCACTTCTATAATGAGTGCTTACTCACTCATAATCAAGTTTTGCCCGCGCAGGCCATCGGATGGGGCGCGAATTCGGGTCGGGATATGAAAAAGCGTTTTATTGTTAGCGTGGTGGTAGTGATGATGATTGCATCCGCGGCGAGTTTGCCGTTTGTACTCAATGCCGGGTTCGGCCAGCCGCCACAGGGCGCGCAGCTGAATGAGTTTGCCGCCTCGCCGCAATATCGCGACGGCCAGTTCCATAACACCTTGCCGACGCCCGGCTTTACCGGCAATAAGAACATGCTGGCGGCGTGGTGGGATTTTCTGGTGACGAAGCGTGAGAACGCGCGTCCGGCCCAGCCGCTGCCGCTGGTGAAAACCGATCTGGCGCAGCTGCCCCTGGATCAAGAGACGCTGGTCTGGCTCGGCCACTCCTCGTGGTATCTGCAGCTGGCAGGCAAACGCATTCTGATCGATCCGGTATTCAGCAACTATGCCGCACCTTTCTCTTTTCTCAATAAAGCCTTTGCCGGGGAGTACCCGTGGCGTGCCGAAGAGATGCCCGATATCGATCTGCTGATTATCTCGCACGATCACTACGATCATCTCGACTACGCCACCATCAAAGCCCTGTTGCCCAAAGTGAAGCGCGTGGTCACGCCGCTCGGGGTGGGATCGCACCTGCGCTACTGGGGCATGGAGCCCTCGATCATTGAGGAGAGGGACTGGGAGCAGTCGGTGCGGATCAGCGACGATCTCACCGTACATGTCCTGCCGGCGCGCCACTTCTCCGGGCGCGGGCTCAAGCGCAACCAGACGCTGTGGGGCAGCTTTATGTTTGTCACCCCAGAGACGAAAGTGTTCTACAGCGGTGATTCTGGCTATGGCCCGCACTTTAGCGCCATTGGCGAGCGCTTCGGCGCCGTCGATCTGGCGATCATGGAGAACGGCCAGTATGACCAGGACTGGAAGTACATCCACATGCAGCCTGCCGAAACGGCGCAGGCGGCGGCGGATCTTAATGCCAGCGCGGTCGTACCGGGCCACTCCGGGCGCTTTGTGCTGGCAAAACACACCTGGAACGACCCACTGATCCAGCTTACGCAGGCCAGCAAGGATAAAAAATATCGCCTGCTGACCCCGGAGCTCGGTGAGCCGGTCAGGGTAGATGATGCCACGCAACAATTTCGTGCGTGGTGGGAATAATGTTAAATCGAAGAGCAGAGGGGGAGAGCAGCATGACTATTTCCGCTCAGGTTATCGACACCATTGTCGAGTGGATCGACGACAACCTTCATCAGCCGTTGCGTATCGAGGATATCGCCCGACATGCGGGCTACTCCAAGTGGCACTTACAGCGGCTGTTTATGCAGTACAAAGGCGAGAGTCTGGGGCGCTATATTCGGGAACGTAAGCTGCGGCTGGCGGCGCGGAATCTGCGTGAATCGGATGAAAA
>NZ_JBBCPK010000206.1:0-2606 GCF_037150775.1 Leclercia sp. M50 | reverse complement strand
ACGGACGGTGGTCGTCGTTCCATGATGCTGTTATGGACGAGTGAGAGTAATCTAATCTAACTTGATTGAGTTCCGGGCGTGCCGCCCGGTTTTTTTTGCTGTTTCCCGGTGTCCGTTCCGGGACAGGATGTGCATTTGTAATACCGCGCACGCGCCGGCATCACAAATACCCTGGTCAGGGCTGCGCCCCGACACCCCGCCATCGCCTCACGGCCGCGCACTGAATTGCGCACCCGTTCACCGATTTTCACGCATTTTCCTCGCCTATCTGTGCGTTCAGCATGGCGTAAAGCGCTTCGGCCTGATCGTGCAGGTGCTCACAGCAGCCGGCAGCCTCATCCAGATCCATCTGCTCGAGCCGCTCAAGGAGGAGAAGTGTCTGTGCGCGGATAAATTTGGCCATATTGAGGGCGGCGGATTCCTGTCTGGTCACTGGTGATTTTCCCCGTCTGGTGATGATTTTTGCGTGAAAAGAGCATGGCGTCATTCTGGTGCATAGTCATGCATGCCGTTAAAATTTAACAGGCGCGTTTCTGACGGGTTCCGGGGTGGTTTGTTGTGGTTTTTGTCATGGTTTCGTCAGGAACGCGCTGAACGCGTCTCAGGCGGTGCGGGCAACGGATGTTATGGTAAATTCTTGGGGGCTTGATTATAAAATACCGCACTTCCTCTTATGTCTTGTGCTTTTTAGACAACCCTGAAAGCTTTTAGCTTTGGTGATGCAATTTGCTGGGATTTTGGCGGAGAACCACAGGTAAAGAAAAAGGCCACATTAGCGGCCTTTTTCGGAGAAGATGCTCAGTGCGGAATTTCGGAGACTTCTTTAACGTCGGTTTTATTGATCTGCTGTTTGACACCATTCGCGTCTGTATAGCCAAGCAGGCCTGAGTCTGATTCTTTAGGTTTGCCGTCGCTGACAATAGTGCGACCGTCATTGGTGTGTATGGCATAGCTTGTGCGCGTGCAGCCGGTGAGGGCTGAAAGCGCAACTGCCGCTGCGAACACTGAAACAAAAATCTTTTTCAAAGCCAGCTCCTTTTATCCATATCAGTTTTGGTCACTAACCATCTAACTATAGGTCATTTTTTATGTGAAAAGAGGCTTGATGGTGGGCTGTATATCGAGTTAGGCGCGAGGTGCTATGGTCAAAGTGTGGTGTCAGGCGGGGAGGAGGCTTATATGAGATGTAATCCGGCCGATACATATACCAAGATGATTTAAGTATTCCTCTTTGTGAGGTTGGATGTCTAATTTATAAAGGATCTTCTTGAGATCCTTTTTTTCCGCGCGTAATCTCTTGCCCTGTAAACGAAAAAACCACCCTGGCAGGTGGTTTTTCGAAGGTTAGGTAATCCTGGCAGATCCCCTAACCGTGGTAACAGTCTTGTGCGAGACATGTCACCAAATTTGTCCTTTCAGTGTAGCCTCACTAAGGCCGCCACTTCAAGAACTCTTGAGACATCTCTCGCACATCCTGTTTGCCAATGGCCGTTGCCAATGGCGATTAGTCGTGTCTTTCCGGGTTGGACTCAAGTTGATAGTTACCGGATAAGGCGCAGCGGTCGGACTGAACGGGGGGTTCGTGCATACAGTCCATCCTGGAGCGAACTGCCTTCCCGGAACTGAGTGTCAGGCGTGGAATGAGAAACCGCGGCCATAACAGCGGAGTGACACCGGTAAACCGAAAGGCAGGAATGCGGGGGAGCACGAGGGAGCCACCAGGGGGAAACGCCTGGTATCTTTAAGCCGCATCGGGTTTCGCCACCACTGATTTGAGCGTCAGATTCTGTGATGCTTGTCAGGGGGGCGGAGCCTATGGAAAAACGGCTTTGGCGCGGCCTTATGCTTTCTTCGTTAAGTATCTTCCTGGCATCCCCCAGGAAATTTCTGATCCATCCGTAAGCCCGTCCCGCTCGCCGCAGCCGAACGACCGAGCGGAGCGAGTCAGTGAGCGAGGAAGCGGAATATATTCTGTATCACATTTTCTCCTGACGCGTTTTCTTTCACTTTCTGCGCCTGTCTTATGTGGCATTAATGCTATGTGTTACTGCCATGCTACATCTTAAGCCAGTATACACTCCGCTAGTGCTCCGTGACTGGTCCGGCGCTGCGCCCGGAACCCGCCTGTACCGGTTCAGCAGCCGTTCCGGCCTGACTGCAATTTTTTTTTTTTCATCCCTGCCCGCTACCCTGTAAACCTTTCTTCTGCGTTGCCGTTAACAGTAGGTAAGCCATGTTTGGTTTTTCTTCCGGAGCCCTGATGACTCTTAGTGATGATGAGCGACACCTGCTTGTGTCCGTTGTTTCGGTCTGGCTACGGCGTGCCGGAGGGGATGCCGGAGCCATGATGCTGGATGCATACCGGCAGATTTTGTCTGAAACCGAACCGGCCGTAAGGACTGTCATGCTCGAATTTCTTGAATCCGTTCGCATTCATTACATTTCGTCCTGAGCATTTTCTGTATTTCTGTCCATACTTAAACGAGGCGGCCGTCACGGACGGTGGTCGTCGTTCCATGATGCTGTTATGGACGAGTGAGAGTAATCTAATCTAACTTGATTGAGTTCCGGGCGTGCCGCCCGGTTTTTTTTGCTGTTTCCCGGTG
>NZ_JBBCPK010000205.1:0-2621 GCF_037150775.1 Leclercia sp. M50 | reverse complement strand
ACAAATCTGTCCAGTATGGGTTTCTCCGTACCGAATGGATTTGCTACCACCGCCGATGCTTTTAACTATTTTCTGGATCAAAGCGGCGTAAACCAGCGCATTTACGAACTACTGGATAATACGGACATTGATGATGTCTCCGAGCTTGCAAAAGCCGGGGCTCAGATCCGCCAGTGGATCATCGACACACCTTTCCAGCCTGAACTGGAAAAAGCCATTCACGACGCCTACAACCAGCTTTCCGCTGACGATGCGCAGGCCTCCTTTGCCGTGCGCTCCTCTGCGACCGCAGAAGATATGCCAGATGCCTCCTTCGCCGGACAGCAGGAGACCTTCCTCAACGTGCAGGGCTACGATGCGGTGCTGGTGGCGGTAAAACATGTGTTTGCCTCCCTGTTTAACGACCGCGCAATCTCCTATCGCGTGCATCAGGGTTATGACCACCGTGGCGTTGCGCTCTCGGCGGGCGTGCAGCGCATGGTGCGTTCAGACCTGGCCTCATCAGGGGTGATGTTCTCTATTGATACCGAATCGGGTTTCGATCAGGTGGTCTTTATCACCTCTGCCTGGGGTCTGGGCGAGATGGTGGTGCAGGGTGCCGTCAACCCTGACGAATTCTATGTTCACAAGCCAACCCTGGCTGCGGATCGCCCGGCTATCGTGCGCCGTACCATGGGGTCGAAAAAGATCCGCATGGTTTACGCCCCAACCCAGGAGCACGGCAAGCAGGTTCGCATTGAAGATGTGCCGCAGGAACAGTGCGACCGCTTCTCGCTGACCGATGCCGAGGTGCAGGAGCTGGCGAAGCAGGCGGTGCAGATTGAGAAGCACTATGGCCGTCCGATGGATATCGAATGGGCGAAAGACGGTAACACCGGCAAACTGTTCATCGTCCAGGCGCGTCCGGAAACCGTCCGTTCCCGCGGCCAGGTGATGGAGCGTTACACCCTGCATGCCCAGGGCAAAATCATCGCTGAAGGCCGTGCCATCGGCCACCGCATCGGCGCAGGCCCGGTGAAGGTTATCCATGACATCAGCGAAATGAACCGTATCCAGCCGGGGGACGTGCTGGTAACAGACATGACCGACCCGGACTGGGAACCGATCATGAAAAAGGCCTCGGCAATTGTCACCAACCGTGGCGGTCGTACCTGTCACGCGGCGATCATCGCCCGTGAGCTGGGTATTCCGGCGGTTGTCGGCTGTGGTGACGCCACGGAACGTATGAAGGACGATGAGAACGTCACCGTCTCCTGCGCCGAAGGCGACACCGGTTATGTCTACGCGGAGCTGCTGGACTTCAGCGTGAAGAGCTCCAGCGTGGATACCATGCCGGATCTGCCGCTGAAGATTATGATGAACGTCGGCAACCCGGACCGGGCATTTGACTTCGCCTGCCTGCCAAACGAAGGCGTTGGCCTGGCGCGACTGGAGTTCATCATCAACCGTATGATCGGGGTTCACCCGCGTGCGCTGCTGGAGTTCGACGACCAGGATCAGAAGCTGCAAAAAGAGATCCGCGAGATGATGAAGGGCTACGACTCGCCGAAAGAGTTCTACGTTGGCCGTCTGACTGAAGGGATTGCGACGCTGGGTGCGGCATTCTTCCCGAAACGCGTCATCGTGCGTCTCTCCGACTTCAAATCTAACGAATATGCCAACCTGGTGGGCGGCGAGCGTTATGAACCAGAAGAAGAGAACCCGATGCTGGGCTTCCGTGGCGCCGGTCGTTATGTCTCTGACAGCTTCCGCGACTGCTTTGCCCTGGAGTGCGAGGCGGTAAAACGCGTGCGTAACGATATGGGGCTGACCAATGTTGAGATCATGGTGCCGTTCGTGCGGACCGTGGATCAGGCGAAAGCGGTCATTGACGAACTGGCGCGTCAGGGGCTGAAGCGCGGCGAGAACGGGCTCAAAATCATTATGATGTGTGAGATCCCGTCCAACGCCCTGCTGGCAGAGCAGTTCCTGGAACACTTCGACGGCTTCTCTATCGGCTCGAACGATATGACGCAGCTGGCGCTGGGTCTGGATCGCGACTCCGGCGTGGTTTCCGCGCTGTTTGATGAGCGTAACGAGGCGGTTAAAGCGCTGCTGTCGATGGCCATCCGCGCCGCGAAGAAGCAGGGTAAGTACGTGGGTATCTGTGGTCAGGGCCCGTCCGACCATGAAGACTTTGCCGCATGGCTGATGGATGAGGGGATCGACAGTCTGTCCCTCAACCCGGATACCGTGGTACAAACCTGGCTGAGCCTGGCCGAACTGAAAAAGTAACATTCAGCTTCTGCACGATAAAAGGTGAGGATATTGATCCTCGCCTTTTTTTATTTCCCCCGAGACTTGCTCTCCATCACAAATAAATCAAAAAACTAAATATCATAATTTGTCTGTTAATTTAGACAATTGTTAGCGGGCAAAGCGTTGCTAATAATTGAGCCTCGAATGCGCACGAATCTGATTCTTGCGCAGCTGGTTGAAATAATTTTAACCTGATAAAAAGGCTCATTAAAAATGACAATTTCCTCTGTATTGAGTACGAAGGATAAAATAGGCTATGGATTAGGTGATATGGCCAGCGCGCTGGTTTGGCAAACCGCGACGTTATTTTTGGCCTACTTTTA
>NZ_JBBCPK010000204.1:0-2622 GCF_037150775.1 Leclercia sp. M50 | reverse complement strand
AAGATAAAGTAGAAGAAATGCAGCAGGAAGGAGATATTAAAGCTACAGTTGTTATTCAAAGTGACAATAAAGTAAGTATAAAAAACGATTTCGTTATTTTGTTTTTAGAAAACTTCGATCGCTTAATAACCCAGCTAAAACTAACAACTACAGAACTTAGAGTATTAATATATATTCTAAAAAAAATGGAATATGGAAACTTACTCACTTTAAATCAAAAATCTGTATGTGTTGCTTTAGATATGAAAAGCTCTAATGTTTCAGCAATATTTAGTAAACTAAAACAAAAAGGAGTGTTAGTTCTTGATGATGAAAAAAATATGTATATAAATTCTAATCTGGTTATGAAAGGTTTGAAACATAGATTACCAGCAGACAAAAGAGAGAACTTAAAAAAATCACAGTTAGAAAATGATTTGTTTGATAGATCATATTAATACACTACCGCGCTACGCTTGCTGAATCCCTAAACATCATAAATCATAGATTTATAATGTTTGGGGATTTCTGTTTTTTTCTTTAGCCTCCGGCAAGACCGACGCTTATCGTTAGATAAGCATAGTCGGTCACTATGCTTTACTAGCAAACCTATTTCTGATAGTTACAAACATATAGGAAAAATATATTTTGGAGGACATAATGAGCTATCAGTTTATACATATTGAATCTTACGCAAGAGTGGGATCAAATCAAAAAGGGAAAAGTACAAAATGGAATATTCATCAGATCGCAGGTGAAGCTATGCGAAATGATGAAGACTGTAAACACGTAGAGCATCCACAAGAACCTACAGTTCTTTTTGGTGTGGATGCTTATGCAGCTGCAGATATGGCTCAAAAATGGGCTGAGACGTCTGTAGACGCTTCTGGAAGAAAGCTTCGTAAAGACGGCTCCTGTTTACTCGCTGGTGTTATATCCTTCCCTGAAGGCCGTACAGAGGAGGATTGGAAAGCTTTTAGAGATGACTCTATTAAATATTTAAAAGATAAATACGGTGAGAATTTAAAATCTGTTATAGAGCATAGGGACGAATCTAATCTACATATACATTTTTACTCTGTTCCAAAGCTTGGGCAAAAGTTTGATGAAATACACGACGGTAAAAAAGCTATATTGGAAGCTAAAAAAGAAAACTCAAAGTTGCTTAAAGGCGAGCAGAATAAAGTCTATATTGAAGCTATGAAAGAGTTTCAAGAAGACTTTTATAATAAAGTTGCAATAAATCATGGAATGACAAAAACCGGGCCAAAGCGTGAACGCTTGACCCGTGAGGAATGGAAGGCAAGAAAAGAATATGCATTAAAGCAATCAGAAGAAATAAAAAATATTAGTCTATTAAAGGATCAAGCTATTCAGATAGGTAAAAAAGAAGGTTTTGACTATTCAGTAGAACAGTCAAAAGGCTGGGGCTGGATCGCAAAAATAGGAGCTAAATATAAATATTACACTGATGGTTTTAAAAAAAAGCTAGAGGAAAAAGATGAAGAAATAGGAGTTGTTAAAAGCCAAAGAAATGAACAGCAAAAAAAGCATAAAGCATTTAAAAAAGAATATTACTCTCAAAAAAAAGAAACAGAAAAAGCAGTTAACGAAAAAAAAGAAAAATCAAAAGAAGTTTACTTTTTAAATAATGAAAATAAAGAGCTTAAAAAAAACAATGATATTTTAGAAGTGGAAAACTTATCATTGAGAGAAGAAAATAAAGAGCTTCAGCAATATAAAATAACAAGTGAAAAAATGAAGGATCGTTTTCCTGATGAATATAAAAAAATGGAAGCTGAAATAAATAAACCAAGACCAAAAGGAGAAAGCTATAACCATGAGCCGAAAGCTCAGGAGCTTTCTATTCAGCAGCAAGATGGATACAGGAAAAGACCTCGAATGTAGAACATTCATCTCTTGCCGCCTCTGTGGTGTATGAGACACCACTAAAAGCGGCCTGACAGTCAAAGACTGGCAGATATGGGGATTTATCCCGAAAAAGTGGTTTTGCACGCAATGGAATATATATAAATATCAATAACTTACAAAGAAAAAATGCAAATACATTGATATGATTTGATGCTAAAACGATAAGAAAAATATCGTAACCGTGAGAACTGCAGGAGCTTGCTCCTGTGGTTCGAGGGGTTGGCCTGCCCGGCGAGGGCGGTTTTCCTTTCTTATGTTCTTATTATCTTACTTCTTAACCACCCCTCTAAGCCTACTCTCCCAAGGCTTTAGTCCTAAAAAAGTTATGGATTCACATAACTTTTCCTATGAATCTACATAACTTTTGTTATGGATTCACATAACTAGATCTATGGATTCACATAACTTTTCCTTTTTGGACTGGATTCCAGTAAAATGGAAAAAGTTATGTTTTTTTGGATTTTTCTATTGACTTATATATATGATCGGTTAAAACATATATATATTTATAAAGACAAGGAGAAATAAATATGATTACAAACAGTCAAGTACACGAAAACATCGAAGATATAACAGAAATATTAAACAGAAAAAAAATAAAAGATAAAGTAGAAGAAATGCAGCAGGAAGGAGATATTAAAGCTACAGTTGTTATTCAAAGTGACAATAAAGTAAGTATAAAAAACGATTTCGTTATTTTGTTTTTAGAAA
>NZ_JBBCPK010000203.1:0-2721 GCF_037150775.1 Leclercia sp. M50 | reverse complement strand
GAGCAGGCCTACCGCATCATCGTCGACGAAATTCCCCAGCCTCAGGACAACACCACGCCGCAGATCGGCCTTAAGCTGCAGATGCGCTACTCCATTCCGCTGTTTGTTTACGGCCAGGGGATCGAAACCATCAAAGAGGGGGAACATCATGCCCTTGCCGAGCCGCGCAACCTGAGCTGGCGGGTTATCCGCGAAAACGGCCAGCCCGCGCTGCAGGTACGTAACCGGGGTGATGTCCACGTTCGGCTCAGTCAGGTTTCCCTGACTCAGGGCGGACAGAAAAGGAGCATGGCGGACGGTCTGCTGGGGTATGTTCTGCCGGGCAGTGAACGCAGCTGGCCTCTCCCCTCAGGCATCACCCAGCCGGGTCAGATGAGTGCGCAAATTAATGCCAGGGATACCGAATGGCAGTCGGCCCCCGTCAACTGAAACCCACGATGATGATCCTGCTTTGCGTCTCCACGGCAGGCTGGGCCAACACCGGCGACGATGCGCTACCGCCGCCGCCCGCGCCCCAGTCCCTGAACGACGAAGCGGTCTTTCAGCTGGCGCTGATCGTCAACCACTACGATACCGGGCTGGTGGTGCCTGTCACCCGGCGCAACGGCGATTATCTGGTCTCCAGCGCTGACCTGCTGCGCGCAGGGCTGCCGCCGGAAAATGTCCCGCCGGGGGAGGTCAATCTGACGACCCTCGCCGGCGTGCGCAGCGAGTATGACAGCGCCGGGCAGCGCCTGCTGTTGAGCGTGCCCCGGGAGTGGATCTCCGCCCGGGTCACCCCCTTTGGCGGCGAGCTGACCCAGAGCACTCCCCACTACGGCAGAGGGGCGCTGCTCAACTATGACTTCTATACCAGCAAGACCGATCATGCGGGCGGGCAAGCCTCGCTCTGGCATGAGTTCCGCTACTTTGACGAGCGGGGTTCTCTCTCCTCCACCGGCTTTGTGCGCAAAAACCTCTCCGGCGGCGGCATGCAGGAGGGATACGTGCGTTACGACACCACGCTGCTGGTCACCAATGAAGATAATGCCACCACCTGGACCGCCGGGGATGTCATCAGCGATGCCGTCAGCTGGAGCAGCAGCGTGCGCATGGGGGGCATCAGCTATGGCCGCGACTTTTCCCTCCGACCGGATCTGGTCACCTGGCCGCTGCCGGAGTTCTCCGGGGAAGCGGCGGTGCCCACCTCGGTAGACCTGTTCGTTAACGGCTATCGCGCCGGCTCCACCCGCCTGCAGCCGGGGCCGTTCACCCTCACCAATCTGCCCTATATCAACGGCGCCGGAGATGCGGTGCTGGTCACCACCGATGCGTTGGGCCGCCAGGTGAGCACCACGCTGCCGTTTTACGTCACCAGCGAACTGCTGAAGGCGGGGCTGAGCGACGGGGCGGTGACCCTCGGCAGCCTGCGCCGCAACTACGGTATTGAAAGCTTTGATTACGGCCCGGCGGCGGGGAGCGGCTCTTACCGCTATGGGCTGACCGACTGGCTGACCCTCGAAGGACATGGCGAAGGGGCCGAAGAGCTGGCGCTGGGCGGTGTGGGCACGGTGGTAAAAATGGGGCGTTTCGGCGTGGTCAATACCGCATATACCCGCAGCCGGATGTATGGTGAAGAGGGGGGGCAGATTAACTGGGGCTACCAGTACAGCACCAGCGAATTCAGCATTGCTACCCAGCACAGCCGCCGGGATCGCGGCTTTGGCAATCTGGCCCTCTACGACCAGCCGACGGTATACGACGAATTCAACCAGCCCATCGCCAGCCTTAGCCGCAATACGGACCAGTACTCCCTGAGCCTTAATCTGGGTGATTATGGCAATATCGGCGCCGCCTGGATTGGGGTGGAGAGTTTCGACAGCGAGAAAACCGAGCTGCTCAACCTCTCCTGGAGCCGCAACCTGTGGCGCAGCAGCAGTATCTATCTTGCCGCCAGCCGGGACCAGCAGCGGGGCGACTGGACGGTCGCCCTGTCGCTGCAAATTCCGCTCGGCGAACGCGACAGCGCCGCCGTCACCCTGGAAAACACCCCGGACGCGGGCAGCACCCAGCGCATCAACTACAACCACGCCATGCCCACCGATGGCGGCTTTAGCTGGAACATGGCCCTGGCGAACCAGTCCCGATCCCGCAGCTACCAGCAGGCCTCGCTGGGCTGGCGTAACAACAATATTGAAGTGCAGGGCGGCACCTACGGCGAGCGCGACATGATGACCTGGTGGGGCGAGGCGCTGGGCTCGCTGGTGCTGATGGACGGTGAACTCTTTGCCGCCAATAAGATCAACGACGCCTTCGTGGTCATCAGCACCGACGGCAAGCCCGACGTGCCGGTAAGCTACGAAAACCAGCCGGTGGGAAAAACCAACCAAAATGGCTACCTGCTGGTGAGCGGCGTATCTGCCTACTATCCGGCGAGCTACAGCATCAACACCCTGAACCTGCCCGCCGATACCCGGCTAAAAGAGACCGAGCGGCGGGTGGCGCTGCGCCGCAACAGCGGGTATCTGGTGGATTTCCCGATGGAGGAGGAGCGGGTGGCCAGCGTGATCCTGCACGACGGCGAGGGCCAGGATATTCCGCTCGGCAGCCAGGTGCGACGCGCCTCACGCGCCCCGGCCACCGTGGGCTATGATGGCATCGCCTGGCTGGAGAACCTGAACGACGTTAACCCGCTGGAGGTGCGCACCCCAGAGGGCAAATATTGCCAGGTGACCCTGACCC
>NZ_JBBCPK010000202.1:0-2750 GCF_037150775.1 Leclercia sp. M50 | reverse complement strand
CGCCATCCCTTCCGGGGCGGACATCAGCAGCGCCTCATTGAGAGGCTTCAGCCGCTGCTCAAACATCCGTATCTGGCTGTCAACATCCGCCTTCAGCGCCTGCGCCTGCTCTGCCGCCATTTCCAGCTGCTGCAGTTGCCGGTAAAGCCGGTCTATTTCCTTCAGCGCAGCGCTCATATCCAGTGCGTCACCCTGGGCTTTCGCCCGGGCATCCGCAGCGACAAACAGCCCTTTTCCGGCACGGATAGCGCCGTGTTCATCGGTGCGCAGCTCTGTTCCCTGACCGCGACATTGCCCCCGGCTGTCCACCAGATGCCCGCTGTTGAGCTGTGTTTTGGCGAGTTTGATATGCTCCTCACCGCGCAGGTCCTCCATCCGCAGCTTGTTGTTTGCGGGAGTTCTGAGAATGTTCCGGGTGTGATTGTCCCGGTTTACATGGTCCGGATGTTCAGAGTCGTGCAGCGCATACGCGATGTACGGCAGGTCAATATCGCCGTTGCTGTACGCAACCGCCACTTCGGTGCCGTCGGTGAGCGGCGTATGCCAGCCGTACGTTTCTCCCGCATACGGCTTCGCCATCCGTCACCCATCTCAATCGTGCGGGGAATACTGATATATTCCGCATTCATTTGGTTCTTTATTAAGCGATGCCATTTCAATATACTTGAATCATACTCATTCATGACTCCACGTTCTCACAATAAATAAAAATAGTAACAGTATAGCACTTGACAATATTAATGGGGCAATATAAATGAGATTGGCAATTTCCCCATATGTTTTTAAAAGAACAACAAAAACATTTAATTCAAAAATATCATGATGATTTCGAATGTAATTTTTCATTGAAAAAATGAAACTATTCATCACATTAAAAAACAGAAAACCAATCAATATGTAGAATCTAACTTTGAATCGATTGAATTTACTCTTTGACAAGAAAAGACAGTTAAAAATCAACAAAAGGAAATTTAAAATAGCAACCATTAAATCAAAGCGGAATAAATAATTTAAATAACTTGACAGCCCCCCATTATTAACAACGTCATAATAATATAATTCCCTACGATAATATCCAACATTTAATAAATAAAACAAAACGATGTTAACAAGTATAATTAATAAAATGTAAATTAAAAACCTCATCTCTAATCCTTAATCCATATTTCGAATAGCAGCTCTCACTGGATGGAATTTTTCATACAATCTGGTACCGTAAGCTTGTCCTAAGTTATTAGCTTCCATATCTGATTTAGTATCCTCCCAGCTTCCTCCATTTATTAAATCATATGCTTCCCCCGCATATTGAGCTGTATCTGTTATAATTTGCATTGTATTATAACTTTTCCCCGCGCTATATGTGAAATGTTGAATTTTGTCGTATCCTGGGCTTGTGTGTGTTTTAGGGACAAGAGCTTCATAGATATGATAAAAGGCCAGTAGTTCTGACCTCATGTAGCTATCCTCTATATTTGTACCAAATATACTGACAATTTCATCAACAACTGAATCAGGATCTTTTGAGTTTTTCAGGAAATATTCAAATATCTTCACCATTAAATCTCTGTATATTAACCTTGAAAAACCCCCCTCACCTGTATTACTTGCATTTTTTAAGCATTCTAATGCATAGTTAATGTATTTATTAACTATTTTACTCGGGTTATTTATCTTATCTATTGTCTCCTTAGATGTTTTGGATACCCCACCAGATCTTCTTTTTATGTAATACCCAATCATTAAGTTACGTTGCTTTGCTATTTTTTCAATATCACTCAAGTCCAGCAAGATAGCCTGATTGCTCTGCTTATTTACAGTGTAAATATTTAATTTTAATTTAAATGAACACGTATTCTCTTGTTCAATACAGGTTTCTGACACGGTAGATTTTAAAGACACTTCTTTTGTTTTTATAACATCAAAAATGCTTAAATTAATTTTCTTAAGCTCAATGTTCTGAACGTAAATGATCAGTATAACCTTAACGTGCTTATCATTAATACCAATTGATGGTATCGTTCTTGAGGAATCCAATTTTCCTGTAAGAGGCATTCCTATTTGATCCATAAAAATAAGTTTATAATTGACATGCTGCTCATCTAAATACACAGGTAAATCAACAACCTTTACGGCCTCAGTATAATAATTCTTACTATTACTCATTTTGATCCTCTTCATTTAAGATGATATGAATACTGAATTTTTTCTTCCCATTTGTATAAAGGGACTCAGTGTATCCATTTTCATCAGTTATGCCTGACGTTAATCCCCCCGACTCATCAATCAACAAATATTTTACATGAGAAACAAAATTACCGACCGTATTAGTTAACCTAAATTGAAGATTATATAGGGAGTGAATCTGCTGAATCATTTTTGATTCTATCGGTATTGTATTTGCTACCGCCGCCATCGTCCGCTTCAC
Organism: Leclercia sp. M50; assembly: GCF_037150775.1. Taxonomy (NCBI): domain Bacteria; kingdom Pseudomonadati; phylum Pseudomonadota; class Gammaproteobacteria; order Enterobacterales; family Enterobacteriaceae; genus Leclercia; species Leclercia sp. M50. Next base: position 325 of record NZ_JBBCPK010000202.1, on the reverse strand, counting down.
TTTGCGCATATACGTCGCTGTCGTGCCGTACTCGACCTTCCCCGCCTCCAGCCGCAGGTAGCTCCCGCCACCGATCAGCGTGATGCGTTTCTTTCCGGCAAACGAGATGTCACTCGCCGAGCTCATCGTCAGCTTCTTCTCTGCAAACAGCCGCAGGCTGGCGTTCTGCGCCTGCACCTCCACCGGCCCTTCTCCTGATTTGACGCTCAGTTGGCCGGTCCGGGCAAAGAGCCCCAGTTTCTCCCCGGTAAGCAGGGTCGCATTTCCCATTGTTCCAATACTGATATCCCCCCCGGCGTTGATGACGACATTTTTCGTGGCCGTC
>NZ_JBBCPK010000201.1:0-2840 GCF_037150775.1 Leclercia sp. M50 | reverse complement strand
TTAAAGCGTCACTCAACGAAGGCCTTTGATCCGAGTAAAAAGCTGACTGCCGACCAGGCGGAACAGATTAAAACCTTGCTGCAGTACAGCCCGTCGAGCACCAACTCGCAGCCGTGGCACTTTATCGTCGCCAGCACCGAAGAAGGCAAAGCGCGCGTGGCGAAATCCGCAGCCGGTGGCTTTGTCTTCAACGAACGCAAAATGCTGGATGCCTCTCACGTGGTGGTGTTCTGCGCTAAAACCGCGATGGACGATGCCTGGCTGAACCGCGTGGTGGATCAGGAAGAGGCCGATGGCCGTTTCGCCACCCCGGAAGCGAAAGCCGCTAACCACAAGGGCCGCACCTTCTTCGCCGATATGCACCGTGTCGATCTGAAAGATGACCACCAGTGGATGGCAAAACAGGTTTACCTGAACGTCGGCAACTTCCTGCTGGGCGTGGCCGCAATGGGCCTGGACGCGGTGCCAATTGAAGGTTTCGACGCCGCCATCCTCGACGAAGAGTTTGGTCTGAAAGAGAAAGGCTTCACCAGCCTGGTGGTCGTGCCGGTCGGGCATCACAGCGTGGAAGATTTCAACGCCACGCTGCCGAAATCGCGTCTGCCGCTGAGCACGATTGTGACTGAGTGCTAATGACTACTGGCACGCTGGGTTCCGGCGTGCCTGTTTTCAATAGAGCGTAATCTGCGGATGCTTAACGCCGCACACCAACGCATAACGCGTTAAGGTATCCAGACTCGCCCGGGTAATATTGGCCTCCATTCGGGAGACGGTTGGCGCGCTGACCCCCATGCGCTCCGCCACCTGAGCACGCGTCAGTCCCGCCTGTTTGCGCCACTGTGCCAGCATCTCCTGCAGCCGCGCCTTACGCTCTTCGGCGTCAAAGGCAGCCTGCACATCTGAATCGCTTAACAGCTCCGCTCTTAACGTATCCCAGTCAATGATCTTCTTGCTCATCCAACATCTCCTGTTGTCTTTTCAGTGCCAGACGGATTTCAGCAGAAGGCGTTTTCTTCGTCTTCTTGATAAATACACGCAACAGATAAATTGTTTTTTCCCGCTGATACACATAGATCCCGCGACTATGAATCAGACCGACGGTTCTTATTTCAAACAAACCATGGGGTAATGGCTTGCTGTCGGGCTCCCGAAGTGCCGTTGGGTTAGCACGCAATTTATCAAGCTGACAAATCAGCTTCGCCTGTACGCCTGCAGGCAACGAGAGGATCTCTTCTCTGACTGCCTGATGAACGATAAGTCTGAACACGATTTTTCATCCCTGAAAATATTAGCATGTAAGGCAATTTGCATTAAAGGCTAATTTTGCCTTTCGTGATTTACCTTACACCCTTTATCCAGGTCAGACCGGAGTGACTTCTATTCCCTGAAAGCCCCTCGCAGAAATTATTTCTGTGCAGCCAGCCACGCCATTGCCCTCTCTCCCGCCTCATCCACCGGCAGATAGACCAGCAGCCGCGAGCCGTTGCGCGGGGCGGAGTACCAGTACATCTGCTGGAGATGAAAATCGCCCAGTTCGGGATGGGTAAAGAGCTTGAGCTGGTTTTCCACGCCGCGCACGTCGTTGCGCTGGTGCCACAGGGTTTCAAACTCTTCAGATACCGCAAAGAAACGTGCCAGTTTGGCCTCCCACTGCGGGTCGCCCCGGTGCTCGGCCATCGCCGCGCGAAAATAGGAGACAAAAATGGGCAACACATCATCACGCTTGCCCAGCCGGGCGCGCCATGCGGGGTGAGTGAGGAACAGGTAGATGCAGTTGCGATCTTCCGGCGGGATGGCGTTAAAGTCGACGCCCATCAGGTGGCCGAAGCTGTCATTCCACGCCACGATATCGAAATTCGGTTTCTGGATGCTGGCGGGTTTTGGCATCAGGGTATCGAGCAGACGTCGGGTGCCTTCGCTGATCCCTTCGCAGCAGACCGCCTGCGGCGCTTCGCCCGGCGGCAGGCCGGCCAGCAGAAAGAGGTGGCGGGCTTCGGTCGGGGTACATTGCAGCGCTTTCGCTACCGCCGCCATCACCGCGCTGGACGGGTTCACATTCCTGCCCTGCTCGAGCCATGTGTACCAGGTGACGCCCACATCCGCCAGCATGGCTACCTCTTCCCGGCGCAGACCCGGCGTGCGGCGGCGACCGCTGCGCGGCAGGCCAAGACGCTGCGGATCGAGGCTTTCGCGTCGGGCGCGTAAAAAAGCCCCCAGCTGTTTTCGGGTGTCATCCTGCAGTGCGGTGACCGGTTCAGACATCAGCGCCATAGTGCCCCCTGCGTGGTAGTGCCAGTACCAGTATAAGCAAGAACTGGTACCCGTTTATCAGATGGTTGATGCTACGACGCTACGCTGTTTGACGCAATGGAGTCACCATGAATAGGTCAGTTGTTTCACCGGGCCGGGCAGGCCTGATATTGCTGTTAACCGGCCAGATGCTGCCGCTGATCGATACCTCGATCACCAACGTGGCGCTGGATTCCATCATCCACTCGCTGCATGCCACCGCCACCGAGCTGGAGCTAATTGTGGCGCTCTACGGGGTGGCCTTTGCCGTCTGTCTGGCGCTCGGGAGCAAGCTGGGGGATAACCTCGGGCGTCGCCGTCTGTTTATGTGGGGCGTGGCGAGCTTTGGCCTGGCCTCATTGCTGTGCGGGATGGCGGGCAATATCGAGCAACTGCTGGCCGCGCGCATCGTGCAGGGCGCGGGCGCAGCGCTGATCGTGCCGCAAATTCTTGCCACCCTTCACGTGACCCTGAAAGGCACCGCCCACGCCAGAGCCATCAGCCTGTTTGGCGGCATCGGCGGCATCGCCTTTATTGTCGGGCAGATGGGC
>NZ_JBBCPK010000200.1:0-2910 GCF_037150775.1 Leclercia sp. M50 | reverse complement strand
GCGAAAGCCGTGACGATCGTGATAACCGCGAAGGTCGTGAGCGCCGTGAAGGACGTGACGAAAACCGTCGCAACCGCCGCGAGAAGCCGCAGCAGAACGCGGAAGAGCGTGAAATTCGCCAGCCGGTCAGCGAAGAGTCTGATAAAGGCAGACAGCGTGATGAGCAGCAGCCGCGCCGCGAACGTAACCGTCGTCGTAACGATGACAAACGTCAGGCCCAGCAGGAAGTTAAAGCGCTGAATCGCGACGAAGAGACCGCTCAGGATACTGAACAGGAAGAACGCGTTCAGGTGATGCCGCGCCGTAAGCAGCGTCAGATGAACCAGAAAGTGCGTTTCCAGTCTCAGGCTGAAGAAGCTGCGGTTGAAGCGATCGCACCACAGGCCGAGCCTGCACAGCGTACCGAGCTGGCTAAAGTTGATCTGCCTGCGGTGATTGAAAACGCACCTGAGCAGGAAGAAAATGCTGAAGGCCGTGAAAACGCCGGCATGCCGCGCCGTTCACGCCGCTCTCCGCGTCACCTGCGCGTGAGTGGTCAGCGTCGCCGTCGTTATCGTGACGAGCGTTATCCGCTGCAGTCGCCAATGCCGCTGGCTATTGCCTGTGCCTCCCCAGAAATGGCATCAGGTAAAGCCTGGATCCGTTATCCGGTAGCTCGCCCTCAGGAGCCACAGTTTGAAGAGCAGACCGTCGCTCAGGAAACTGCGCTCCCTGTTGCGCCAGTCGAAGTTGAAGCGATCGCTGACGCTGCTGCCGTCGTGATCCCAGAGCCGCAGGTGGTTGAAGTTGAAACTTCACATCCGGAAGTGATTGCTGCGCCAGTGACAGAACAGTCGCAGATCGTCACTCCTGACGATGCGGTCATCGCGAAGCAGATTGCAGATGACGCTGCCGTAGCTGAACCTGCTGTCGAAGAAGCCGCTGCCGTTGAAACGACTGAAACCACCGAAGCAGCCGTCGAGCCGCAGCCGGTCGTGGAAGTTGAAGTAGAAACGGAAGTTCAACCTGAGATTGAAATCGATGTTGAACCGGTTGAGGCCGCTGAAGTGGAACCTGAAGTCACTGACGTCGCTCACGTCGACGAGCCAGAAGTGAAGCCGGTTCCTGCAGTGAAGCCAGCGCCAGCCGCTCAGGTTCACGCTGAAGCCCATCACGCGACGGCTCCGATGACCCGTGCGCCGGCACCAGAATATGTTCCGGAAGCGCCGCGCCAGAGTGACTGGGTACGTCCGGCATTTGAATTTGACGGTAAAGGCTCTGCGGGGGGGCACAGCGCCACCCATCACGCCACTGCGCCAGCCACGCGCCCACAGCCGGCTGAATAAGCTTGCTTAAGCGCAAAAGCCGACCTTCGGGTCGGCTTTTTTATTGCCTCTGTTCTGGCCTGCGCATCCCTGTGATTTCAGGCATCACCTCTCTCATCATCTCCAGAAAACGACGCAGTCGCGCCGGATAGTAGCGAGACCAGGGATAGACAAGATGAACCGGCAACGCGGCGGGCTGCCAGTCAGGCACCAGATGAATCAGCCTGCCCTCACGGATATCCGCTTCGACAGTCCAGCTTGAGACCACGGCAACACCCAGCCCGGTAAGCGCGCTTTTACGCGCCACGTAGAGGCTGTCGGTACTCAAGCGCGGGGAGATAGCCACCCGCAGCGGTTGTGCGGCTTCCGCACTGAACAGTTCAACATGCTGACGATAAAAAGTATTGAGCGCCACCCAGGGCAGTGCGGAGAGATCTTCCGGTTTTTCTACTGGCGCAAACCGTGCCAGCAGCTCGGGTGACGCCACAATGCTGCGCGGCACCTCGGCCAGCAATACCGACACCGTGGCCGGGTCGATCTCCGCCCCTACCCGGATAGCGCAGTCGATATTGTCACTTAAAAAATCAGCCGAGCGGTCGTTGAGCATCCACTCCACATTGAGTCGTGGATAGCGCAGCAGGAACGCCGTTAATGGCTCCAGCAACTGCTCCTGTCCAAAGGCATGCGGCGCACGCACGCGAAGCACACCGACTGGCTCATCTTCTGTTTGCCCGACTTCATCCTCCAGCGCGTACCAGCTGTCAATGACCCGCCGGGCATGTTGATAGCAGCGTTCGCCGTCATCCGTCAGCTTCATGGCGTGTGTCGTTCGCAGGATCAGGCGCACACCCAGCAGCGTCTCCAGTGATTGCAGACGACGGCTGACGGTGGCCTGGCTGGTCACCATCTGCACCGCAGCGGCAGAGAGAGAGCCCGTCTCCACGATGCGCACAAAAGTACGCATCAGCTCTACCCGGTCTATACGTTCTGAACGTTTCATTTTTAATCCGGTTATACGTTACACGTATAAGTGTTTTAACACCGGGCCCGCTACCACCGCAAGGCGTGGTGATAAAGAATAGCGACACACCCGAAATGAGGAACTGCATATGAACTCCAGTACCCTGAGCCCAGCCGTCAGCCGTTGGGTAATTTTCATCCTTGCCATCGGCGCGGGCTTTAGCGTCGCCGCCATCTATTATGCTCAGCCGCTACTGCCGCTGATGGGCGCAGATTTGCATCTCAGTATTGAAGGGATGGGGATGGTGCCCACCCTGACGCAGGCAGGCTATGCGCTGGGGATCCTCTTCCTGCTGCCGCTTGGCGATCGCTATGACCGCCGCACCCTGATTGTGGTGAAAAGCATCGCGCTGGCATTGCTACTTTTGGCCTGTAGCCTGACGGCTCAGATGCATTCCCTGCTGCTGGTCAGCCTGCTGATTGGGATGACCGCCACCATGGCGCAGGATATCGTTCCGGCTGCGGCGATCCTCGCCCCGGAGGGTAAACAGGGGAAAACCGTCGGTACGGTGATGACCGGCCTGTTATTGGGGATCCTGCTTTCCCGTACGGTGAGCGGCGTGGTAGGTGAAGCTTTTGGCTGGCG
>NZ_JBBCPK010000199.1:0-2920 GCF_037150775.1 Leclercia sp. M50 | reverse complement strand
TAAAAAAAGAAAAAGACAATGAGATTAAAAAATTATCGGATGAAAACGATAATTTAAATATAGATAAGTCAAATTTACAGCATGAATTAGATATGAGTAAAATTGAGCTTTCAGATGCATATAGTCAAAGGAATGAAGCATCCAGAAAAAATAGCGTTTATATTGATAAAGTAAACGCTCTAAAAAAAGAAAATAAACTATTACTTCCATACAAAGATCAATTTGATTTGAAATTAAAGCAGGAAAAAGAGCCATTGCAAGCAGAAGTCAAAGAATTGACTTCTGAAAATACCAATTTGAAAAATGAGAACACAAAATTAAAAAAAGAAAATTTAGATTTCAAAGAATTTATTTTGGGTGTTAAAAATTACTATGGATCTAAATTTCAGGAATGGTACGAGGAAGTATTCAACCCAAAAACAAAAACAAAACCCAAATTTTAATTGAATATTTTCATATTTGCCGCCTATGTGGTGTATGAGACACCACCAGAAGCGGCCTGACAGCGTTTAGCTGTCATAGCTGGGATTTATCCCAAAAAAAGTGGTTTTGCACGCAGTTAGTTATCTTTAAATATCAGTAACTTATAAATAAAAAATGCAGGTTGGGAAAATGTGGTCAGGGAGCTGACCGCATTGGGGTGGGGGTACCTTCATAACGCCTTGGTGCGTTGTGAAGAGGGGGAACGGGGCGGGGTTCCCCCTTTGGTATGTAACTACATATAAAACAAAGAAATACTGTTAAACTTTGAACCGTGAGAACTGCAGAACCACAAGTGGTTCTGTGGTTCGAGGGGTTGGCCTGCCCGGCGAGGGCGGTTTTGCAGTTGATTTTACGGTTTCTTCTTTCTTATTTTCTTACTTCTTAAGCACCCTTTAAAGCCTTATATATCAACACTTTACCAAAAAAAAAATTATGAAAATCATAATTTTCGATTATGAAAATCATAATGCAAAATTATGAAAATCATAATCAGACTTATGAAAATCATAATTTTGCATACAGGTGCATTGATATGATTTGATGTTGAAACGATAACTTTCTTATCGTTTTGATATTGACATTGCATTTAGATCGGTTATAAATGCAACATAGGTTATTATTTTTATTAAAAAAAGGAATGTAAAATGGCAAAAGCAAAGGTTTTAATAAACGATACAGATGAAGCAACAATAAAAAACGTATTAGATGTTGATGATATGAATGAAGTAAACATTAACGTCACGAGAAAAAAGAAAACTGGATTTTTGGGAACTTATTCAATAGTTTTTCATGAGTCTGTGAAAACACTATCTAAAATGAACTTAAAGCCAAATGCTTATAAGATTGTAATGTACTTATTTGGCATTATAGAAATGGGTAATATTTTAGTTAACTTTTCACAAAAGAAGATAGCTGATGATTTAGGCTTGCAGCCGTCGAACGTCTCACGAGCATTCAATGAGCTGTTTAAAAAAGGAGTTTTAATAAAAGATAGCGAGGACGGACACGTCTACTTAAATTCAAATCTATGCACAATGGGTGTTCCGAAAAACTTTGATCAAAAGAGAATGAAAAGTTTACAAAAATCAAATATTGAAACTGAAGATTTTAAAAATCAGATCAATCTATTTACTCCAACGAACACAACAAAAATAAAAACCAATGATAAGAAAGTTATCAAGAAAAAAGAAAAAGAAAACGTTTTAGAGTTTCCTATGCAGAATGATTGGGTTGATATTGAATAGTAAACTAACACTACCGCGCTTCGCTTGCTGAATCCCTAAACCTCGCAAATATGAAATTTGCAAGCTTTAGGGATTTGCTTTTTGTTTTGAAGTTGACTTTAACCCCGTAGGGCCGCATCTATGGAGCAGCATATGAAATATGCTAGCGTAATAGATATAGTCGGTTCCTATAGCTATTGACAGAAAAACAATAAATGTTAATTACATATATAAGGAAAATTAAAATATAGGAGAATTTAAAATGAAATCACAATTTATGCATGTAGAACTCTACAGCAGAGAAGAACCAGCTAAAAAGACAATAAATAAAAGTAAAAATATAAATCATAAATCTGATGTTAGAACAACAACCGTAAACGGTGTGTTGTCAGAAATGAAAAGGGAGGAGGGTTTTACATCCCATTTAGAAACCATAGCTGCACCGGAGGTGCTCTATGGGTCTATAGATGCCTTAGAACGCTCTATAGAGCGTTATGAGGCTGAATTTAAGACTACTGATAAAAACGGCAAGGAGAAGAAGCTACGCAAAGATGCATGCATCTTGCTAGCTGGTGTAGTTTCTCTAGATCGAGCTGATGAAGAAATTTGGGAAGAATATAAGAAATCATCTATTGAATATTTAAAAGATAAATATGGTGAAAATTTAAAATGTGTTGTTGAGCATACAGACGAAACAAACCCACATTTTCATTTTTACGTTGTGGGAAACAAGGATCAAGATTTAAATTTGCTTCATGATGGAAAGCTAGCAGTATCTAAATTAGCAAAAGAAGATAAGAAAAAATTACATCAAACAGCTTACACAGAAGCTATGATTAAATTTCAAGATGATTTTTATGTACAGGTATCAAATAAATTTGGATTGAGCAGAACGGGCGAGGAGCCGCGAGAACGCTATAAATCACGCCCTGATTACTTGAGATTTAAAAAAAGACAAGAAACAGCATTAAATATATTAGCCAATTTAGAAGAGTTTGAAGAAAAAGAATTAAAAAAAGCAAAACAAGCTGGCTTTAATGTTGGTATTAAAAATTTCGATGAAACTAATTTTTTTAGGAAACTCGATTGGAGAGTAAAAAGAATAAAAAAAGAAAAAGACAATGAGATTAAAAAATTATCGGATGAAAACGATAATTTAAATATAGATAAGTCAAATTTACAGCATGAATTAGATATGAGTAAAATTGAGCTTT
>NZ_JBBCPK010000198.1:0-3003 GCF_037150775.1 Leclercia sp. M50 | reverse complement strand
ATGATACCCTAACCTGATATACGTAAAAAAAGAACTTTGCCATGAAATTGAATACCCGAGCGCAATCTGCACAATCGCCGCACAATAATTCTCCCATCGTCCTGGTACATGGTCTGTTTGGTAGTCTGGATAATCTTGGCGTACTGGCACGGGATCTGGTGCAGGATCACGCGCTGGTGCAGGTGGATATGCGCAACCATGGCCTGTCGCCGCGCTCGCCGCAGATGACCTACGCCGATATGGCCCAGGATCTGCTGGATACGCTGAATGAGCATAATATTGAAAAAGCGACCCTGATTGGTCACTCCATGGGTGGCAAAGCGGTGATGGCGCTGACGGCGCTTGCGCCGGAGCGCATCGCGGGCCTGGTGGTGATCGACGTGGCGCCGGTGGATTACGATGTGCGCCGCCATGATGAGATCTTCGCCGCTATCAACGCCGTCACGGACGCTGGCGTTAGCACCCGCCAGCAGGCTGCCGCGCTGATGCGTGAGCATCTGAACGAAGAAGGCGTGGTGCAGTTTCTGCTGAAATCCTTCGTCGACGGCGAATGGCGCTTTAACGTGCCGGTGCTCTGGGATCAATATGACCAGATCGTCGGCTGGCAGCCGGTGCCGGCGTGGCCGCATCCGACGCTGTTTATTACCGGCGGCAACTCCCCGTATGTAACCGAAGCGTATCGCGATGCGCTACTGACGCAATTCCCTCAGGCGCGTGCGCATGTCATTGCCGGCGCCGGACACTGGGTTCATGCCGAAAAACCGGACGCGGTGCTGCGCGCTATCCGTCGTTACCTCGCTGACACGGCAAATTGATTAAAAAGAGAGCGACTGGTCGCCAGCGGGCCTCCAGTCGTTGGCGTGCCGTTTTCGGTGATGTATGATGGCGCGCTTATCGCCCGGGCATTAGCAGGGTGTCTTGTTTCCCCCGAAGTCTCAAAATCATGGCCAAAGAACACACGGACCGCACGACATTAGATCTGTTCGCGAATGAGCGTCGCCCGGGACGACCGAAAACCAATCCGCTTTCGCGTGATGAACAGCTGCGCATCAATAAGCGCAATCAGCTTAAACGCGATAAAAGCCGCGGGCTTAAACGCGTCGAGCTGAAACTGAACGCTGAAGCCGTCGATGCGCTGAACGAGCTGGCGAATGCCCGTGATATCAGCCGCAGTGAGCTGATTGAAGAGATGCTGATTGCGCAGCTCGAGAGATGGCACGGCAAAGCGTAAGTCAGAAAACTCCCCTTCTTATTGCTTTCATGTAGCACAGAGTGCAGTCCTGGGTGATTGCAGTTTCCGCAGGCTTCTCTGTTCTGCTATGATTGCCCTTATCCGTGGCTAAATTGCGCCACCATACCATTAAGTTTCAAGAGGTTATTTTACTCATGGCAATCATCGGCATTTTTTTTGGCAGCGACACGGGTAATACCGAAAATATCGCAAAAAACATTCAAAAACAGCTAGGTAAAGACGTTGCCGATGTGCATGACATTGCGAAAAGCAGCAAAGAAGATATCGAAGGCTACGATATCCTGCTGCTGGGCATCCCTACCTGGTACTACGGTGAGGCGCAGTGCGACTGGGACGATTTCTTCCCGTCTCTGGAAGAGATCGATTTCAACGGCAAACTGGTTGCCCTGTTCGGCTGTGGCGATCAGGAAGATTACGCAGAGTACTTCTGCGACGCTCTCGGCACTATCCGCGATATCATTGAGCCGCGCGGCGCCGTAATCGTTGGTCACTGGCCAACTGCTGGCTACCACTTCGAAGCCTCTAAAGGTCTGGCCGATGATAACCACTTCGTAGGTCTTGCCATCGATGAAGATCGCCAGCCTGAACTGACCGCTGAGCGCGTAGAGAAATGGGTTATGCAGGTTCGCGAAGAGCTGCACCTCGACGATATTCTCAACGCCTGATCACACTGCGGCGCAACGCCATAGTTGCGCCGCATTGATAGGTAATATCAATCAAAATAATTGCTACAAATTTTTAACTTTTCCTGCCATACCTGTACAATGATCCAGGTTCAAACGGGTCACCCTGTAACAAGTTTGTTGGCGGTACCACGTTTTTATAAGCATACTTTACTTGAGACTTGCAGTTTTCATTAGGTCATGGCAGTTCTATAGTGAGACGCATTTCCCAGGTGCATTTTCTGTCACTTCTTCTTTAGAAGTGAATCGTTTAGCAACAGGACAGATTCCGCATGACTGACAACAACACCGCATTAAAGAAGGCCGGACTGAAAGTCACGCTTCCACGGTTAAAAATCCTGGAAGTGCTTCAGGGTCCGGATAACCATCATGTCAGTGCGGAAGACTTATACAAGCGTCTGATCGACATGGGCGAAGAGATTGGTCTGGCGACCGTTTACCGTGTACTGAACCAGTTCGACGATGCAGGCATCGTGACGCGTCACAACTTTGAAGGCGGGAAATCCGTATTTGAACTGACGCAGCAGCATCACCACGATCACCTGATTTGCCTGGATTGCGGCAAAGTGATCGAATTCAGCGACGACTCTATCGAATCACGTCAGCGTGAAATTGCCGCCCGTCATGGCATTCGTCTGACCAACCACAGTCTCTACCTCTATGGCCACTGTGCCGAAGGCGACTGCCGCGAAGATGATCACGCGCACGACGCGAAATAATTCATCCGCCTGCTCCGAGCCAACCTGACGGTTGGCTTTTTTATGCCTGTCATAATGTAAAAAGCCCGGTGGCGCTGCGCTTACACGGGCCTACGGGTGATTTCACCCTGGTAGACCCGGTGAGCATCGCGCCACCGGGCGTTAAAAACAGCGAATTACTTACTGTTATTACTGCGAATTTCCTGCCAGATTTTGTCGCAATTTTTGGTCACGTCCTGATTGTTACCCGTTTTGCGCGCCATAATACAGGCTTGGTAATCCGCCACTCGCACGCTTTCCTGGGTGGCAAACTGTTCGTGCTTCTTCTCCTGGCGCAGCACGTTCAGCACGCTCTGGCAGGCTTCGATTT
>NZ_JBBCPK010000197.1:0-3063 GCF_037150775.1 Leclercia sp. M50 | reverse complement strand
GCATAAAGGGGACAATCGGGATGAGCGCGCTCCACACCACCAGCGACATCACCGCCGGACGCGTCTCCAGCTGCATGATCTTTTTGTTGAAAATGTTGCCGCAGGCCCAGCAGGACGCGCTTGAGGAGAGGTCGGGTAAAGAGGTGCCGAATATCGCCTTTGTACCGCTGGCGATGCCAAGCACCGCGGGCCCGGGAACCATTGCGATGATCATCAGCTCCGCCTCAACGGTGCGCAGTGGCAGCGCCTTCCCGGAGTGGGTAATTATGCTTGCGCCGCCGCTGATCTTCGCCCTTATCGGCGTGATCCTGTGGGGCTGTCTGCGCAGCTCCGGCGCCATTATGCGCTGGGTGGGTAAAGACGGTATCGAAGCGATCTCCCGTCTGATGGGCTTCCTGCTGGTCTGCATGGGCGTGCAGTTTATCATTAACGGCGTGCTGGAAATTATCCAGACCTACCCCTAATCATTGAACCGGGTGGCATTCCGCCACCCGGTCGCCTCGCTAGCCGTGATGGGGCTGCTCTTCCAGCGTGACGGGCCATTTGCGGAAAATTAGTACCGACCAGATTAACGCCGCCAGCGCCGGTATCGCCCCCAGATAGCCAATTGATGCCATCGACAGATGCAGGCTTATCTGATTCCCCACCAGCGCACCTGCGCCAATCCCCAGATTGAAAATGCCGGAAAAGAGCGCCATCGCCACGTCGGTGGCATCGGGCGCCAGCGCCAGCACTTTAACCTGCATCCCAAGTCCGATAATCATGATCGCCACGCCCCAGACCAGGCTCAGCAGCGCCAGATGCATTTCGCTTCCGGAGGCGGGGAGCAGAAGCAGCAGACAGACCAGCAGCAGGCCAATGGCGCTGCTCACAAGCGTAGAGGCGTGACGGTTGCCGAGCTTACCGAACAGCAGGCTGCCGATAATGCCGGCGCCGCCCAGCAGCAACAGCAGGAGAGTGGCGAAGCGGGCGCTGAATCCGGCAACCGACTGCACAAACGGCTCGATATAGCTGTAGGCGGTATAGTGGGCCGTCACCACCACGACCGTCAGCAGATAGAGGCTCATCAGCGCAGGGCGACGCACCAGCAGCGGCAGGCTTTTCAGGGAGCCGGAGTGCTCGCTCGGCAGTTTCGGCAACAGTTTGATCAGACACAGCAGAGTGAACAGCGCCCCGAGGCCGATAATGAAAAAGGTGGTACGCCAGCCAAAATATTGCCCGACGATGCGGCCCAGCGGGAGCCCGAGCACCATTGCCAGCGCGGTGCCGGTCGCCAGCAGGCTCAGCGCCTGGGCGCGCTTCCCGGCCGGGGCCAGGCGGATGGCCAGCGAGGCGGTAATCGACCAGAAAATGGCGTGGGCAAAGGCAATCCCGATCCGGCTTATCACCAGCACCGTAAAGTTCCAGGCCAGGAACGACAGCACATGGCTGGCGATAAACAGCACGAACAGGCCGATCAGCAACGCGCGGCGCTCAATCTGGCTGGTGAGCAGCATAAAGGGGAGCGACATCAGCGCCACCACCCAGGCGTAGATGGTGAGCATGATCCCCACCTGCGCCGTCTCCATGCCGAAGCTGCTGGCGATGTCCGAGAGCAACCCGACCGGGACGAACTCCGTGGTGTTAAAGATAAACGCGGCGACGGCGAGCGTCACCACCCGTAGCCATGCGACCCGGCGGGAAACTGTGTTGGTTGTCATAGGAATGTCAGGGATTGGTTACGTATATGAGGTGTTTTGATCTTAAAACCATCATTGGTGGAAATACAATCATTTTGTGATGCAGATCTCACTATGGTGGCAAAGTAATCGCTGGTGGAATCGGTTATTTTCCATGAATATAGGATGCAACATTAAGTTAACAGTAGGTAGAGCGATGCAGGAAATTGAGTTTTATCTCGTTGATGCGTTTAGCGATAGTGCATTTGGTGGTAATCCGGCGGCAGTGTGCCCCCTCGCGGAGTGGTTGCCGGACGAGACGCTGCTGAAGATGACGCAGGAGCATAACCAGTCGGAGACCGCCTTTTTTGTGCGCCATAAAGGTGGCATCGAGCTGCGCTGGTTCACCACCCACGGCGAGGTCAACCTCTGCGGCCACGCGACGCTTGCCACCGCCTGGGTGTTGTTCAACGAGATGGACTATCCTGATGCCCGGATCCATTTTGATACTGCTTCCGGCAGGCTCACCGTCAGCCGCGACGGTGACTGGTTAACCCTCGATTTCCCGGCCTGTCCGACGGAGGCCCAGACCCCACCGCCAGAGATGCTCCACGCGCTGGGGATTGACCGTTACGTCGAGGCCCGTAAGGGACGTGCCTGGGTGCTGGTACTGGAAAACCGTCAGCAGGTTGAGGCGGTTACGCCTGATATTCAGGCCATGACCCCCGGCGAGCACAAAGTGTCGATTACCGCCCGGGGGGAGGGCGAATACGATTTTGTCAGCCGCTTTTTCTCGCCGGGCGTGGCATTGTGGGAAGATCCGGTCACCGGCTCGGCGCATACCATGCTGATCCCCTACTGGAGTGAAAAGCTGAACAAAACCTCGCTGTTTGCCCGCCAGGTCTCTGCCAGGGGCGGCGATGTGCGTTGTGAACTGAAGGGCGACCGGGTGCTGATGAGCGGCAAGGCATCGCTCTACATGAAAGGTCATCTTTTTTTACGCTAATAACAAGGGTTAACCCAATGAAAGAAATACAATTCTATCTGGTCGATGCGTTTAGCGACCGCGCATTTGGTGGGAATCCTGCAGCCGTTTGCCCTCTGGAGGCGTGGCTGCCGGATGAGGTTCTGTTAAAGATGGCACAGCAGCATAACCAGTCGGAGACCGCTTTTTTCGTGCGCACCGATAGCGGTTTTGAGCTGCGCTGGTTTACCACGCTGCATGAAATTAACCTCTGCGGTCACGCCACGCTTGCCAGCGCCCACGTGATTTTTGAGTATCTCGACTACCCGCACACGGAGATCGTCTTCTCCACCCGCTTTGTCGGCGAACTGCGGGTTACGCGCAGCGGCGACCGGCTGACGCTGGACTTCCCGGCATGGGGGTGTGAGGCGGTGGAAAACC
>NZ_JBBCPK010000196.1:0-3102 GCF_037150775.1 Leclercia sp. M50 | reverse complement strand
GAAGCTGACGCTGAGCTCAGCGGGTGACATCTCCCTGGCCGGGAAAAAACGTATCACGTTAATTGGTGGTGGCAGTTACCTGAAGCTTGAGGCCGGGAAGGTCGAGTATGGCACGACAGCGTCGTATATACGTAAGGTGAAGAGGACAATGGCGGCGGAAAGGAATTCTCAGACTCCAGAACTCCCATTTTTACCAAGGCCTGGAGATGTTTACCGAAGGAGTTTTATTCTTGTAGATGAAAGAACCCAAGAACCAATATCAAATATTGGATATGAATTGACCTCACCTACAGGTTCGGTCATTAAAGGGATTTCATGCGAGAAGGGCTTCACAAGTTTCGTTAGTCATCATGATGAGGCTGAAGTAGAGTTAAATATTTTAGAACAAGATGCATTATTTATAGGATGATTTTATGGCCAATGTAAAGGTTAAATCAAAGTTAACAAGTGAAAATGAAAACAAACAAACGGTCCCGGTCAAAATCTTCAAAATAACTGACATCCCGGATGTGATGGCGAAAAAAGGTTGGACGGTGTCAGCACGTTTCATGCGGAAATGGTTCTATGATCCATTTTACGAAATGACACCAAGAGAGAAACTGAATAAAGTCGATATGAATACTGTGGACAAAATTCAAATTATTGAAGATTTAGATTTTGATTGGTTATTAACTTCTTCGTTGCGAGTAAAACCAATTTACGATGCTTTTGTAAAGCAAGTTTCGACTGTTATTGAATATAATGACTATCTGGGGAGAAAAAAACAAATCTCACAACAGTTGTCTAATGGCCTTTGTTATATCATTAACAGGCTGGATGAATTAGGTCTTTTTATTAACAATGAAATAACGAACTGTTATTTAAATTATGCCAATCTGTCAGCAATAGAGCTTGATAAAACAAGTCAATTTAACTTTATAAAAATTGGTAGTACATTGTGGGAAAAAGCAACAGATACCCTAGATGATGTGTATGGCGCCCTTGGTTCTTTTATAATCAAAATTGCCTTTACAGACCTTAATGTCACGAGAGATACTGATGGTTTCATGAGGTTAGAAATTAAAGAGCTTGGATTGTATGTTAGGGATACCTACGAATTTATGAATGATGGTGATGATCAACCGTTAGGCTATTGGGGGGAGAATGGTGTCATCAAACCAGGGGTGATAAGTGAATTATTGAAAAAAGAATATATTGATGAAGGCGACTCTAGATACTTTAGAGTTACTAACACATCTTTTGTGAGTTACAGGGAAAAATATAAGGACGAAAATAAAACCGGAGATTTTTTCGTATACTCGACGGTGAAAAAAATCCCTACGAACATTATCATTCATTTGAATAAGGTAGATATGGAGGAATATATTTACTGGAAAGGGGGGGGTGCAAATGCATAGCTTTATAACAAAAACGTGCTGCTTCATGTTGATGTCAGTTTTCTTCTTTTGTGTTTTGCTAATGATGATTAAGATTCTGGCTTATCAAAACGCAATAAAGAATGATTCTATATGGAGTCGAGATAATCAGTGCGAGCTGACTACTTATATTCCTGACTATCGACCATATGGTGGTATCGGGAGACTGTTGCGGTTATTTTCCAATCAATCTTTTTTTGTTGTATATGATGCTAATGGGAATAAAATAAAAAGCTCTGCATGGCACTTTTGGCAAGCTCAGTTCTCTGATTCGGTTGCACCAGAATGGCATGGGCAATATGCAATGTATCCAACAAGCGAAGGGTGGTCAGAATGGAAAATTCCAGAGTGTGGTTAACATTTAAAATGCAAATTTCCTCCGAAACCCTTGGTCAGAATTGACCTGGAAACGCGAGTAAGACAATGAAATTTTTCTGGAAAACGGTATTTTCATGTTTGACATTATCATTTTTCGATAAAGGGGCGGGTTTATATGAAAGCGACCCCTAGTACGACAGAAAGTTAAACTTCACTTCAAATGTCAGTTATCGTGTTGAAACTTCGGACGGGGAGGAATTAGTTTCTGGTTCCAGCACAGATGGATATATAGGCAAAAGAAACAGTGAATATGAATATTGGATATTTTAAGCTAAGTAAAAAGACCATGAAAAAATAAATTCTTAAAATAGATGGAAAGAGCTACCTCATTGTCACAAAGGATGGAAAGACTGAGTTGGGCATAAAGGGAAATATAACCCCAGAAACAGACAGCATACCTCATAAAATCAAAGTGCCTGACATTCTAATTATAACTAGAAAAGCGCTAGTGTAATATTTATGTTGCGTGGGCAACAAGAAGATAACTTTATAATAATTACTGCTCAAGAGCTTTATAGAAAATTTAAATATCAATGGTTTGAACGTTTGGCAGATAACTATCGCGTATTGCTTTTTTTAATAACGCCGACTACACCCTGGACGCTTATAAAGTATATTTATGGGAGGTCATTGCTGACTTTGCATTTGTTGACAGAGCATTACTATCTTATAGGACAGGTGGTAGTGGGGGCTGGAAGGATGTTTCTGATGGAGGGGGGAAGTTCCTTTTATCTCTTGTCGATAAAATACCTTATTGGTCTGATGCTATAGGTCAAATTCCATTTGCTGTAGGTACTTACCGTACATACTATACAATAAAAGCAACCGTAGAAACTGGTATAACATGGGCTAAAGATAATCCATTAGATGCCCTCATACAAAAGTCAGATTCAACGAATGAATATGATAATTTCTTTGTTCCTCGGGGTGCTTTATATGCAAGTAAAAAATTCTCGTATAAGATTGCTCCGTCTGGAAAAACTCATCCTGCGGTGGAGGTAGAAGAGACATCACATGATGTCAATGCAAAATCACTCGGAGAAAGTATAACTAAAGAGGGGTTAGAGAAATATGGTGTCTGAAAAAATAAATCAATCATAATTTTACTGACATTTATATCCGCCATTGTATTTATGGTGGGCTGTTATTCATTAGCTACATGAATGTACGAACAATCATTCACTGTTTCTTCTCATCGAAATGCTGGAATGATATTTATATCTTTTTTCTTTTTTGGTTATTGCGACTCCAATATTACTGCTCACTTTGTTTGCACCGTTAAGAATAAATTTAACTATCGTTGCACTTG
>NZ_JBBCPK010000195.1:0-3262 GCF_037150775.1 Leclercia sp. M50 | reverse complement strand
GATCAGCTCGGCTTTATCCGCAACCACGATATTCAGCCCGTCGCGCAATAATCCCCCTGCGGAACGTGTTCGCGTTCCGCTCCCTTCTTGGTTACAAACATTGGCAACAGAAATGTTTGCTATTACAATCCGCTCCGTTAAAAATACGCAAACGTGAACGCAATCGATTACGTATGTGAGAGATCTGTGAAACAACACATATTTTTATGAGCAAGGATTCCTATAATAGGCCCCCAGAAACACGAAATATTTAGAAACGCAATTCGCGCCTTTTTCACGCCCGCAAGGGATTTCAAATCAGTGGCATTATTATGAAAAAAACATTACTCGCAGCCGGTGCACTCCTGGCGCTCTCTTCTACGTTCTCTGTGCAGGCAGCGGAAAACGATAAACCAGAGTACGTCTCCGACTGGTGGCACCAGAGCGTTAACGTCGTCGGCAGCTATCACACCCGTTTTGGACCGCAGATCCGCAACGATACTTACCTGGAATACGAAGCGTTTGCCAAGAAAGAGTGGTTTGATTTCTATGGTTACATGGATGCGCCGGTATTCTTCGGTGGTAACACGGATGCAAAAGGTATCTGGAACCACGGTTCCCCACTGTTCATGGAGATCGAACCGCGCTTCTCCATCGACAAGCTGACCGGCACCAGCCTGGCGTTTGGTCCGTTCAAAGAGTGGTACTTCGCGAACAACTATATCTACGACATGGGTCGCAACAAGTCTGGCCGTCAGAGCACCTGGTACATGGGTCTGGGTACTGACATCGACACCGGTCTGCCGATGAGCCTCTCCATGAACGTCTATGCCAAATATCAGTGGCAGAACTACGGCGCAGCGAACGAAAACGAGTGGGATGGCTACCGTTTCAAAGTGAAATACTTCGTGCCAATCACCCAGCTGTGGGGCGGTAACCTGAGCTATATCGGCTTCACCAACTTTGACTGGGGTTCAGATCTGGGCGACAACGATTTCCGTGACCTGAACGGGAAGAAGGCGCGCACCAACGACTCTATCGCCTCCAGCCACATCCTGGCGCTGAACTACGATCACTGGCACTACTCTGTTGTTGCCCGTTACTGGCACAACGGTGGTCAGTGGAACGACGACGCAAGCCTGAACTTCGGCGACGGTGACTTCAGCGTTCGTTCTACTGGCTGGGGTGGTTACCTGGTTGTGGGTTACAACTTCTAAGTTGATTTGTGCCGGGTGGCGCTTCGCTTACCCGGCCTACAAAACATGTTAACGGCACAAACCGTAGGCCGGGTAAGGCGCAGCCGCCACCCGGCAAAAAAGCCAGCTCAAAAGCTGGCTTTTTTATTGCTTCACCTTCCGTAAAAAATCGGCCAGCGACCTGTTCGCGCTTTCGCTAAAGCGTCTCTCCGTCATGGTGATATTCAGACACCTGTCGAGCCGGAAACAACGGTAGTCATCACGTCGCTCGCACCACGCCGCCAGCAACCAGTGCTCTCCCCAGAAGAACAACCCCAGCGGCTGCACTTCGCGAGAAGAGAGCTGCCCGGCTTCATCACGATAATGCAGCGCCAGCACCCGCTGGCTGGATATCGCCTGATGAATAAGATCAAACCCGCTTCGGGAGTGGTGCTGCATGGCAATATCCGGGGCGTAGATCCGCGTCTGCTCTGCCTTGCGACGGCTCTCTTCCGGCAGGATCGCCAGCACTTTCTCCTGGGCCGACTCCAGTTCGCGCGACAACGACTCCCCGCCCCAGGTTTTGAGCAGGCGGATCGCCACCATCAGCGCCTCCGACTCTTTGTTGGTCAGCATCAGTGGTGGCAGGTCAAAACCCGACATCAGCCGGTAACCGCTCCCCGCTTCGCCTTCCACCGGCACGCCGGAGAGCGACAGATCGCGGATATCACGGTAGACAGTGCGTTCAGAGACGCCCACTCTTTCCGCCAGATGCGCTGCCGTTGTCAGACGTCTTCCCCGCAGGATCTGCACAATCTGAAACAAACGGTCAGCGCGTCGGGTCATTTTCTCTTAGGCTCTCAGGCAGGTTGATGAAGGCCGACGCGATTACCTTCGCTGTCGGTAAATAACGCAATAGTACCAATACCGCGCGGCAACGCCAGCGGGCCAAATACGCACTCGCCACCGGCGGACGAAACGCGATCCAGGGTCGCCGCCAGATTGTCAGTATGCAGATAGATAATGGCTCCCTGCACCGAGGGAATAATTCCCTCAAATTTTGCCAGCGCGCCGCCGGTAGCCGGGTCCTCATGCGGGAATACCGCCAGCTCGGCGCAGTCCATTTTCTCGCGCCTCAGTGAAACCTGCATTACCGGCTCATAAAATTTGATGGCGCGATCCATATCGGCGACCGGAATTTCAAACCAGTTAATCACACTTTTCATACATCCTCCTGACTCTTGTTTGGGTTCAGAAGGAGTCTACGACAGGTCTCCTGACAGCATACTGTCAGGAGTGTTTGTCAGGAACAGGCAAAAAAAATCCCGGTCAACAGACCGGGATTTCGCTGACGAAACAAACGTTCTGTTACGGCAGGATAGAGGGCTGATCCGCCCCTTCTTTCTCGACTTTCTGCTGGAGCAGGTGCTCGCGCTTCATGCCGAGTTTCAGCGCCAGCGCGGACGCTACATAGATAGAAGATGCTGTACCAATGGAGACACCGATCAGCATGGTCAGCGAGAAGCCTTCCAGAATCGGACCGCCGAAGAGATAGAGCATCAGGATCACCATCAGGGTGGTCCCGGAGGTGATCAAGGTACGGTGCAGCGTCTGGGTCAACGACACGTTAAAGATTTCGTACGGCGTACCGCGACGGATCTTACGGAAGTTTTCACGGATACGGTCCGAAACCACGATACTGTCGTTCAGCGAGTAGCCGATAACCGACATCAACGAGGCCACAATGGTCAGGTCAATCTCGATATGGAACAGCGACAGAACGCCCATGGTGATCACCACGTCGTGCGCCAGGGCGATAACCACCCCGGCAGCCAGACGCCACTCGAAGCGGAAACCGACATACGTCAGGATACAGAGCAGCGCCACCAGCAGAGCCATCGCACCGGTCTGGGCCAGATCCGCACCCACGCTTGGGCCAACGAATTCAATACGTTTTACCGTCGCATTCTGGCTGGTCGATTCGTTAATCACCTGTACGACTTTGCTGCCCAGCTCCTGGCTGCCGTTGGCATCCTTCACTGGCGGCATGCGCACCAGATGCGCGAGTCGCTGCAGAAGGCGGGCTTTGAAGAGCCGCTGCTGCAGAA
>NZ_JBBCPK010000194.1:0-3282 GCF_037150775.1 Leclercia sp. M50 | reverse complement strand
GTGCTTCGCGGCATCGAAAGCGTCACCGACGCCTTTGGCTATCAGACCATGCTCGCCCACTACGGCTACAAGCCGGAGCTGGAAGAGGAGCGTCTCGAATCTATGCTTTCCTGGAACATTGACGGCCTGATCCTGACCGAACGCACCCACACCCCACGCACGCTGAAGATGATCGAAGTGGCGGGTATTCCGGTGGTGGAGCTGATGGACAGCCAGTCGCCGTGCCTGGATATCGCGGTCGGGTTCGATAACTTTGAAGCGGCCCGGCAGATGACGGCGGCGATCATCGCCCGCGGCCATCGTCATGTCGCCTATCTTGGCGCACGTCTGGACGAACGTACTATCATCAAACAGAAGGGGTACGAGCAGGCGATGCTCGACGCGAACTTAACGCCCTACAGTGTGATGGTAGAGCAGTCCTCTTCCTACACCTCCGGCATTGAGCTGATGCGTCAGGCGCGTCGTGAATATCCGCAGCTTGATGGCATCTTCTGTACTAACGATGACCTCGCGGTGGGCGCCGCTTTTGAATGCCAGCGTCTGGGCCTGAAAATCCCGCAGGATATGGCGATTGCCGGTTTCCACGGTCACGACATCGGCCAGGTCATGGAGCCGCGTCTGGCGAGCGTCCTGACGCCGCGTGAACGCATGGGCCGTATCGGTGCGGAACGCCTGCTGGCGCGCATTCGTGGTGAAGCGGTGTCGCCTAAAATGTTAGATTTAGGTTTCACCCTGTCACCAGGCGGATCTATTTAGCGTGACAAGTTTGAACTAGCTCACACTTATTCACTTCGCGCACGTTTGGATATTGCTTCTCTTCAGCCCCGGCAGGACAATGTTACCGATAACTGTTACCCGTAACAATCGACTGAGGGACATACTTTGAGCACCACAAATCCAGATCACCACGTTTATGTCCTGATGGGCGTTTCCGGTAGCGGTAAGTCCGCCGTTGCCAGCGAAGTGGCACATCAAATCCATGCTGCGTTTCTTGATGGTGATTTTCTCCATCCGCGCAGCAACATCAACAAAATGGCCTCAGGTGAGCCGCTGAACGACGACGATCGTAAACCATGGCTGCAGGCCCTGAACGATGCGGCGTTTGCCATGCAGCGCACCAACAAAGTCTCGCTGATCGTCTGCTCTGCGTTGAAAAAAGCCTACCGCGACCAGCTGCGCGAAGGTAACGCCAACCTCTCTTTCATCTACCTGAAGGGCGACTTTGAGGTGATCGAAAGTCGTCTGAAAGCGCGCAAAGGGCACTTCTTTAAGACCCAGATGCTGGTGACGCAGTTTGAAACCCTGCAAGAGCCGGGCGCAGATGAAAGCGATGTGCTGGTGGTCGACATCGATCAACCGTTAGACGGTGTTGTGGCAAGCACCATTGAGGTCATCAACAAAAGGCAGTAAGTTTTGAGTACGTTAACGCTTGTTTTAACAGCAGTAGGCTCCGTGCTGCTACTGCTGTTTTTGGTCATGAAGGCCCGTATGCACGCCTTCGTGGCTTTGATGGTGGTCTCTATTGGTGCAGGTCTCTTTTCCGGCATGCCGCTCGACAAAATCGCTGCGACCATGGAAAAAGGGATGGGAGGCACGCTGGGCTTCCTGGCGATTGTGGTCGCGCTTGGCGCGATGTTTGGCAAAATCCTGCATGAAACTGGCGCGGTCGATCAGATCGCCGTCAAGATGCTGAAATCTTTCGGTCACAGCCGGGCGCATTACGCCATCGGTCTGGCCGGTCTGATTTGCGCCCTGCCGCTGTTTTTTGAAGTGGCGGTAGTGCTGCTGATTAGCGTGGCGTTTTCGATGGCGCGCCACACCGGCACCAACCTTGTGAAGCTTGTTATTCCGCTGTTTGCCGGTGTCGCCGCCGCCGCCGCGTTCCTGCTGCCTGGCCCCGCGCCGATGCTGCTGGCCTCGCAGATGCACGCTGACTTTGGCTGGATGATCCTCATCGGCCTGTGCGCGGCAATCCCGGGCATGCTCATTGCCGGTCCGCTGTGGGGTAACTTCATCAGCCGTTACGTTGAGTTGCACATTCCTGACGAGATCACCGAGCCGCATCTGGGCGAAAACAAAATGCCCTCCTTCGGCTTTAGCCTCGCCCTGATCCTGCTGCCACTGGTGCTGGTCGGGCTCAAAACCATCGCCGCGCGCTTTGTGCCGGAAGGCTCTACCGCCTACGAATGGTTTGAGTTTATCGGTCACCCGTTCACGGCGATCCTGGTGGCCTGTCTGGTGGCGATTTATGGTCTGGCTATGCGCCAGGGCATGGCGAAAGACCGCGTGATGGAGATCTGCGGTGCAGCGCTGCAGCCGGCGGGTATTATTCTGCTGGTGATCGGTGCGGGCGGCGTGTTCAAGCAGGTACTGGTGGATTCCGGCGTTGGCCCGGCGTTAGGTGGGGCGCTTACCGGTATGGGTCTGCCGATTGCGGTGACCTGCTTCGTGCTGGCTGCGGCGGTGCGTATCATTCAGGGCTCCGCTACCGTGGCATGTTTGACCGCCGTCGGGCTGGTGATGCCGGTGATTGAACAGCTGAACTACTCCGGCGCGCAGATGGCGGCGCTCTCTATCTGTATCGCGGGGGGATCTATTGTGGTCTCTCATGTGAACGACGCGGGATTCTGGTTGTTCGGTAAATTTACCGGGGCGACGGAAGCGCAGACGCTGAAGACCTGGACGATGATGGAAACGATCCTCGGGACGACCGGGGCGATTGTCGGGATGATTGCATTTACGTTGTTGAGCTAGCGGCTACCGTAAACCGTAGGCCGGGTAAGGCGTAGCCGCCACCCGGCTTTTTTGTGCGTGCAGGAGAACATGCGGCTCTGTTGGTGGTTCCGTTCACTTTACGTTCAATGCTTCTCTGGGGCGCCAGAACCCGTGAACGTGTCAGGGGGGCTCGCCGCCGCCCCCCTGACCACCCTGGCTCCCGGCCAGGAAAATCGCCGCTTCGCGGTGCCCTCAGCTTATTCCTTCCGGCTATCGGGTCGGGGGCGATCCTACATCCCTGTAGGTCGCCCCCTCTCGGCGCATCCCTGCGCCTCGCCCCGGCCTCCCGTCAACGCTTCGGCGATTTTCAGCCGGACCAGGGAGCCGCTGCGGGTGTTGTGCTTATCTGACTACTTTCGCCGCTGGAGATTTAATTTCGGGTTATGCGGACAGGGACGTAGGCCGGGTAAGGCGTAGCCGCCACCCGGCTTTTTTGTGCGTGCAGGAGAACATGCGGCTCTGTTGGCGGTTCCGTTCACTTTACGTTCAATGCTTCTCTGGGGCGCC
>NZ_JBBCPK010000193.1:0-3382 GCF_037150775.1 Leclercia sp. M50 | reverse complement strand
GACGGCCACGAAAAATGTCGTCATCAACGCCGGGGGGGATATCAGTATTGGAACAATGGGAAATGCGACCCTGCTTACCGGGGAGAAACTGGGGCTCTTTGCCCGGACCGGACAACTGAACCTGAAATCCGGGGAGGGGCCGGTGGAGGTGCAGGCGCAGAACGCCAGTATGCGGCTGTTTGCAGAGAAGAAGCTGACGCTGAGCTCAGCGGGTGACATCTCCCTGGCCGGGAAAAAACGTATCACGTTAATTGGTGGTGGCAGTTACCTGAAGCTTGAGGCCGGGAAGGTCGAGTATGGTACGACGGCGACGTATATGCGCAAAGTGAAAAGGACGATGGCGGCGGGGCCATCATCTCTTAGCTTAATGCCCTCTTTTAGTCAGAATGGAATATGTCTGAGTTGTCTTCTTGAAGCTGCGGAAAATGGTGCGCCAATAGTAATTGGGGGGGAGTAATTATGATTAATGATATGACTGAACATATGTACACATTGCAATGTGAAGATAATTCACGAAAGCTATATGCCCTTATTGATGGCGCATATTATGAACGATTGTATTCAGATGAGTTATATGAAACTAACGGTGTTAAATCATTATTCGAACATTCTGAAGATAAAAGGTTTGCATTTGCAGGTCCTTGGTTGCTTAATATCTCAATCTTAGGTGAGCACTGGCTGGGAAAAATAAATGCTCTTGAGCTGAAATACCCTTCAGTTTCTTGGTTGTTAAGCTCATTGAATACCAGGGACTTATTATTTTATTTAAATTGGAATTTAAAGGTTATCCTACCAAATAATAAAATAGGCATGCTGCGATATTATGATCCGCGTGTACTTATTTACTTACCTGATGTGTTGACGAAACAACAATTTCAGTTATTTACAACTGGAGTAGTCGCGTGGGGATTTCTGTACGAAGATGAATATCATTACATTGTGTAACTTTCGAATCGTAATTCTGACAAAAAAGGATTTATTTAATGGCAATAAGTGGAGGCGTTCAAAGTCCGTCTGAAGTGGCTAGGTGCGAAGACCCTGCAATAAGTGCTACGCTACCATGTGCTTCTTGCTGGAGCAAGGATTATACAAAGGAGATTAAAGTACACACTGGGAAAAGGTATTCGGATCAGTTAAACGCGGCTGGCGAATCGTATAATTATAATTTTGGAACAGTTCAGTATAAATTAAGTATCCTCTGCAAAACAAAAAATATAGTTGTTGTAGAGATCAGATTCAAAAATGAGTCAGATGATGCGGTAAATAACGTATCTGTTACACAAGCTAAAAAATCATTATTAGAAGGGGTCAAAAAATATTGGGATAATCAGTTTTCATTAAAGGTTGTCGACCCTAAATGTGGTACTAAAATATTACCAATTGAGTTTAAGGTACTATTTGTTAAGTCTGATGAACACTATATATTCAAAATTCACGATGAATATGATCGTGAAGGAGTCACGGGAAATGTTCTCGATGTATCGAAGGATACTGGTCCATGGACATATGCCCACGAATTCGGTCATTGCTATGGGTTGCCTGATGAATATGGATACAATCCTGACGCGGAAGAGAATGATCAAGTAGTATACTATAAACCGGATGGGACTCTTGATACACCAATGTCTGTCCCTATAATGGAGGAGATCCAAGTGACCCAGCTTCAACGATAATGGCTGCATATGGGAATACTATTATTCTGAAAAGACATGGATGGCTTATAGCTATTGAAGCGAATGAGATTTTTAATGAACGAGGTTTAGGATGGAGGATAGTATGCGATATTGTCTAATATTAAGCTTATTAACTCCTTTATATACATCAATTTCTTTAGCAGAGAATTCAAAAATGACAGATAATAATTTTTTCACCATTAGTGTTAGTTGCAGCGGTCAGAAAGAGTGTACATACAATAATCAGAGTGAAATTCCTGTCATTGTGAGCTTTCAGAATATATATTTCAAAGGTTACTATATCCCTCTAGAATATATTCAGAAAACTGGGCCTAGTGTCAAATTAACTGATCGCGGCAACAAAAAGAGCATGCCACTCAAGCCAAATCTAGTTAGTTGGGATTTAAAGAAAAAAATGACTTACATCCCTGAAGGTGGAAATATTGAATTTACCTGGACTCTTTTGGATAGAGATATTTTATCATTTATAAGTGATGGAAATCTTAATGTTGATGCTGATTTCAAGATTAGAACCAAAATATATGAAGATAAGGAAAAGGAAATTGGTGATTTTATTTCTCTGTCAAAGTTGGTTATAAAAGGAAGTAACCTAAATGAAAATAAACGCTGAGCAACTCGCATTGTTAGATTCGTACTCATCTAATTCTTATGCTAGTGAACTAGTGAAACATTGCAAATCTATCTTTCCGTTGATATATGATTCACTGCATGAAAAAACATTAAGAACTAATATTGCAAAACTAATTGAGACGGCAGGGAGGTCAAAGGTTACTCAACGTGGTCCCCTTCAGCTTTACTTCGATATGGCTGTTACGCTAGGTTCTGAGTTTGAAACTGATCCAATGTACTCAGATTTTAGTTTTAAGCCAGACCAATTCCCGACGAAAAATCAATTGGAAATATCTTTATCTCTTCATGAAAAATTTAGCACCTATATCGAGAATGTCATTGGGGAAGATGGCAAATATGCAAAAAACTTTCTTGGCAGGTTAGAAGTTGAGATGTTCTCAAACATACATAGAATCAATTTTATAGAAAGTATGCATAAATTATTATGTGATATTCACCCTCGGAAATACGAATTCTTGGGGCGAGATAAAATAAATGCTCTGATAGAGTTGGGCACTAAAAAATTCAAATATGATAATACTAGGTCAAAGATACAAGCTATATATATCATGTTAATGTTTGTTATTGGGCATGGCTTTGAAAAAGATTTATTCCATCAGAATGAGAATATTTTCAATAGTGATGCTCATGATGATGACTTTTACATATTAAAATCCAAAGGATTTATTGTACGGTTCATTAATGCACTGGTTTTGTAGAATTATTAAATCAGATTTCGGGTAAGTATCCCCGTATCTGGTTGTGTTTTCAGGCAATACGCACGCTTTCAGGCATACCTGCTTTCGGCATTTTGTTCAGCGCTTGCAGGCTGCGGTCTGATCCAGACCGTCACGGACGGTACGGTCAGCATCACGAAATCCATCTTCTACAAGAAAATTAAAATACTGCATCTGGATCTTACCCCGCGCACGGCCATTAACGCCGATGGCGCACAGACGCCGCTGGCAACAATGGTGCGGGTTTATCAGCTCAGGGATCGTAAAGCGGTTGATGCCGCCGATTACCAGACGCTGCTGCGCAAGGCCGATACGGTACTTAAAGACGACATACTGGCGTCA
>NZ_JBBCPK010000192.1:0-3434 GCF_037150775.1 Leclercia sp. M50 | reverse complement strand
GGCTGATTTTAGTTCATCATTGGCCTGGGACTGCAGCAAAAATCTCTGGCAATACTTTAGCGCCGTGGGTTGATCTTCCACGAGCAGCATGCCCAGATATTCCAGAGCATCCTCATTCGGATCATTAAATGAATCTGATTCGACATGACCGTTTAACAGATAACGCTCTAATCCCACCTGTAGTTCGCTAACAGTTCTGTTTGTCATTTAAAGTTTCTTGTTTTCATTGTGGTTAATCGTTTCTCTACTGACGGCCCATCATTGATAGATTAGATTCAGTTAAACTGGAGCTATCTTAATACCGCCTACCCTGGCTTTTACCGGTGATAAAAAAACCAGATGATCAAACCCGCAGGGCGCCCCAGCTAGGTTAACTCAAGACATATCAACACGTCCTTAAAGGAGAAGGGGAAACCCTCTTTCACGTTCCATGCTAATCCTGCGCCGACTAAACGGCCAGGGAGCGTTCAGGATGAACACAGCCAGACCTATCGCGTAGGACAGGTAAACAAGGTTAATAAACGATTTAGTGCTGTTTCTCATTTTCGAAATTCCCATTTGCGAATGCGGGATTTTTATTCAGGAAAGAAGGTTAAACAGATCCCGTCTGATTGCATGTTCCCGGCGTGAGGGCCGGGTGCGTTGATGACTAATCCTCGTAGCGGAAGTCTATATTGAGTTTCATTTTTTCAATATCCAGCGTCACTTCACATCCATGCCATGCTGGGCGGCCATTGGTCAGATTATTTTCGATATAGTAGTTGCGAAGCTCTACCAGATAACGAAGGATATCTGTATTCGCCCTATCACCAGCCGTCAACCATTGAGTTTCATCAGCATCATCAAGATAATCATATTCATACTTACAATGATCGTTTTCAGGTGATAACTCTGCACGCATAATGATCTTTTTAGCTTCGTCGGGAGCAATACTGTATAAAACAGTACCGATATCTTTATAAATCTCTTGATCATTTCTCATTCTTTCCCTCCCGGTATCATTGATACAGCTTTTTTTCTATAGGGCGCTCACCATTGACAGAGTAGCCCAAGTTCCAGAATAAACTGGCGCTAGCTTAATATTCGTTATCGTAACCAGAAAGGGGGCTCATTTGGACCTAATGCATTGTATTGCTCTGATGTTCTATTCACATCATCAATATAATGCGGCGCGTCGGTGAACCCTAACCTTACAGGTATATATTCATTAAAAGCTTGATAGTAAGCCTCTGTACATGTTAATGCTTCATCAAAAGCTTTAAAGAACCGTTCAAAGACTAAAAACAAATTCCCAGCATCAAAGTTTAGTCGGGAGTGATTTTTATCTACTCCAAATGACGACCACACAATATCATCAGGTAATATTGTTGAAAATTCATTTTTTATGGTGTCCAGCTCGTTTTTGACTTTGTAAAGCTCATCATAAGCTAAAGACCCACGGTAAAGTTTTCCCTTTATCCAGGGATATTTGCTACCGTTGGTGCCGTTTTCTAATAAAGAGAGCACCACATTGAAAAAACCTTTTACATCAGACGCTGGCCCAACTTCTGCAAGAGTCATCGCTGCAAGTATTCCTACATTTTTCGCGCTTATAGCGTTCATTTTCGGCCTTCACCTGCTCTTCGGCCACCTGCTCGGTGGGTTTACCCGGCACTTGCCCCGTGGCGATGTCACCAGGGGCGCTATTCTCTACAACAATTCCAGTCTGCTGACTGAGATTGTTGTTGGCTTATTTACCATCTTCTTTTTTTGTTGTAATTTTATTTTTATCCAGATACCCAACCCTGCTAACGCACCAGCAGAAACACCTACTTTCAAAGAATAAAAAACATCCTTTCCCCAATCAAAAAATAAAGCATTAGTTTTAAAAAACACCATTAACCTGCCAAGAAGACAGCCAGTCATCGCTAGAATAAAAATGCAAATCATACAACGTATTATTAACATAATCAGGGTGTTCAAATTACCCTCCTGATCACTTTTTAATAGATTTATCAGCTTCATCAAGTGTTCCTTTTGTAGCATTCCCAATAGCTCCACTAGTAATCGAGCCCCCAATATTACTAATGATATCCGATGTTCCGGCTTTCACAGAAGATCCCATAGACCCTGATATGACCTTTCCCATGCCACCACCAAGTATTGAGCCTAATCCAGTTCCAATTACTGAATTCGTCGGATCCTCCCCCTTAATACTACTACCAATTGCCGCACCGCCCATATTGATAGGAGTTGAAACCAGTTGTGACGGCAGAGAAAGGACGGCTTACTATTGAGCTTGAGTTTAAGTTCTGACGGTTAAAAAAGAACCCGGCGTAAGGGCTGGGATCCATCATTTAGAAGCCACTTAAAACCACTTCACCCTGATCATATCTCTTTGTTTTATGGTCATTATATCCAAAGATGCATTAATTAAAGTTCTTAATCAACAGATTACACCCTTCATCCTCAATCGTTGTGTTTCCAATAAAATGAAGCATCAGATTATCCGAAAGGAAGATTTTAAAACCATCTGAAGTGTCTTCTATCCGTTCAATTAAATATTGGTTATCAAAAGGTCTTCCATAAGGACCATCAGGTAGAAAGAAGT
Source organism: Leclercia sp. M50 (assembly GCF_037150775.1). NCBI lineage: Bacteria > Pseudomonadati > Pseudomonadota > Gammaproteobacteria > Enterobacterales > Enterobacteriaceae > Leclercia > Leclercia sp. M50. Next base: position 844 of record NZ_JBBCPK010000192.1, on the reverse strand, counting down.
AAAATGAACTTCTCTTACTTACCCATTGCTTAACTATTTCATTCGAGTTCATTTTTTTATGATCCAGTCATTTTGTGGTGTAGGTAAAAATATCTGAGTACCACCGCCATGCAGTATCGGATTAGTTCCTTTTGTACCTGTTTGGGCTGCTGCTGCACCCCGCCACAGCAGAAGCAGAGCTGTCGCCCACCAGTCCACCGGACTGTCCCCCCGCCAGCGTCGCCAGCGCAGAAACCGTCTGCTTCTGCGTTTCATCGAGCTCATCGGCAAATTTGCCGTACATCTCTTTGGCGATCATCCCCACCAGCTCGCCCGTGGCGGCAACTTTGCCCTTGGTGCGGACAATATCAGGCCACCCGATTGCCAATCTCGCCGATCAGCTGCGCCTGCCTGACAACTACTCGTCAACGTAAACCAAAGGTATCGGGAAGGGCTTTGACAAAGTCGGACTCATCCCCCCGGTACGCTTTCGCAATCTTTGCAAAGGAATCGATAACGCGCACTTTCTCATCTTCCTTTAATAGCTGAAGCTCGGCGGCTATATGTTCCATCATTTCCACAGCGGCATCTGGATTGAGCGAATGTTCGTCAGTGAACTCAAGAAAAAGAGCCATGTCGGCAATAACTTTAATCAAATGATGTGATTGAGTCACAGATTATTTCCCCACAATAAAGTCAATTCTGCGTATCGGAAAGTGTTTTAACAAAGTCATTATAGGCTTCATGAAGATGATAAAAATAAGCATCGGGCTCATTCTTAACAACTTCGTATCGTGCTAACAATTTAGTGAATAGCCCTTCGGGAACGGGATAAGGTGCGGCTTCGTTTTTATCACAATAAAAA
>NZ_JBBCPK010000191.1:0-3447 GCF_037150775.1 Leclercia sp. M50 | reverse complement strand
TTGCCAGCCAGCGTTACGCCACGCTCTCTGGCACTAATACGCCGCGGGATTTCGTAGAGTTCCCGTCGCAAATAAACGAACACTGGGCCAGCCACCCCGAGGTCTTTGCCCACTATGCCCGCCATTACGAAACCGGGGAGCCGATGCCCGACGCCCTGCGGGAGAAAATGGTCAGTGCCACCCAGTTTAATAAAGGCTATGACATGACCGAGCTGCTCAGCGCCGCGCTGCTGGACATGAACTGGCACGGAATAACCGCCAGCGAAGCGCCAGCAGATGTGGAGGCGTTCGAAGCCGCGGCGCTGGAGCGCGAACAGCTGGATCTCCCTGCCGTGCCACCGCGCTATCGCAGCAGCTACTTCGCCCATATCTTCGGTGGTGGCTACGCGGCAGGCTATTACGCCTATCTGTGGACACAAATGCTGGCCGACGACGGTTATCAGTGGTTTGTGGAAGAGGGCGGGCTGACCCGCGAAAACGGAGATAAATTCCGTGAGGCGATTTTGTCGCGTGGGAACAGTACTGATTTGGCTGAACTTTATCGCGCGTGGCGTGGGCACGATCCGCAGATCGAGCCGATGCTGGTGAATCGCGGGTTGAGTGCGTAGGGCTTTTTCAGGCTGGAAACAGAACCGGGCGCGATGCCCGGTTTTTTTGTCCGTTTTTTTCTTCCCCAAAACTCCTCCAAAATTCCTCCCCAAAATGAATCCTTAAATTCTGCGAAATTTGCAGGGAGATACGGCCCAATTATTCACGTAGCTACACCTTCACTTTCACCCAGTCGAGACCGCGATCGTTGTGATACTGCGCTGTCATCCTGTCTGATGAATGACCCAGGAGCAGCTGGGTGTTGATGCCTTGCTCCTCATACAGACGCTCGGATAGAGAGTGCTGCTCGCGAAACGTAGGCATTGTTTTCCCGTCCTCTACGGAAACATTAATGAATTAAAAGCGAAAGGGAAAGAGTTATTAGAATTGCATGATCAGGTGATTAGCATGATTGGCACTCAAGATCTTATACCGCAAAAGATTAAAGCGTTTCAGGCAAACGCGCTTGGCGGTGCATTTTTTACGGCTCCTGAGCCTGAGCCTGATGTGATTGCTCGCCACGCCATTGCAGAGCCGCGCCGTTGGGCTCTTATCGGAAAGACTGATCTGCAAAAAGGCATCATGGCACTCGTCAGGGCCGTGCTCCAGCCAACTGAATTTTAGCTTTAAGGTTTCAGCTATTGCCAGGAGTTGATATGACATCCTCAGCATTCAATAAGGATGCACTCAACTCCTGATTCAGCATACTATTTCTATTACATTAAGAATTCACGAGCCTTGAGGTAGTTCTCAGCAATCATGGTGCCTATCGGATTAATAACATAGGAATTAAATACGCTAAGATTTGATATGCCAAAAGAATCTAAAGTCGTCTTGATAGCTGGAAATGCCTCCAAAAATGCTTGTTCAGATTCAAAGTTGTCATAGCCTGTTCTTTTGCCTATTAAATCTTGATAGGATATTTGATAACTTTTATCAGAAAAAATGACCCCTTTAATCTCCAGGTAGTCCTTATTTATATGCTTAAGGGTAGCTTGTTCTCCTAAAAATTTTACATGATCGAAGTTATAGTCAGAGTACATGGATTTATGCAGCTTATAGTTTTCTGCCAAGGTGAATCCTGTTAACGCGAAATGAGTCTTTTTTTCCTCCGCGAGTTGGGTGACATTTATACCGTTGGCAAGTTTAAAAATTGATCGTAAATAATAAATCCATGCCAAAAATTTTATTTCATTCGTGGTCATTCTTGGGGTGGCATCTAATGCTTGGTCAATTAAGATGCTATCTTCTTCTTGAGTACTTTCGATTTTAGAAACAATTAACTCTTTCAGAAGTTCGGATTTTTCATCAAAGCCTTTTCGTGCAACTTGAGTTACAGCTTGATTTATCGAATACTGAATATCAGGATCCGCTAACTTGGCCGCGACCTTTTCATCTAAGTCTTCAGATAATTTAACCGCGATTTGTTGACCAAACTCTTTAGCTCTTTGGTCAACAATTTTATATGCATCCTCTTTCAAGGATGCCATTTGAGATTTTACTACTAATTCACAGATCGCTATGACCTCTGTGCTGGTATTTCCGATTGTAAAATTACCAGCTACCTGAATCGAGGATGAACCATCTCCAACATGCTGACCAGACTTATTGTCGAAAATACTCATTTTTTATCTTTCTCATTAACGGTGAAGTTGCCACCCACCTGAATTCCTGTGGAGTTTTTACCAATCACTTGACTGATAGAAGAAGATTTTTTCTTTTCACTTAACAAGTTGGCCACAGCAGTAAGAAAGGCTACCAGGCTCCCTAAAAAAGCTAGGATGGAAGCTAGCCCATGGTGCTGGTAGGCCTGATATCCGAATCCGCATGTTGCTACGAACGTAATTAGACATATCAACTTTCTCACAAGTCATTTCCTTCTGGAGGTTACATGGCACTCAACGCAAAACAGGACTGTTTTGCCGTGAGTACCTCATCGATTTGAAAGCCACGCAAGCAGCTATTCGGGTGGGGTGCAGAGAAAACGGATCATCGCACCTGACCAGCATAGTTTAACTTTGCGTATGAATCGCTGCCAGGCACGTTATTACTGTCACAACTGTCTTTGCTATAAAGAGGAATACTTCTTTACGTCTAGGCTCCTTAAAATCTGCGGCCTCAATGGCAGACTGAAGAGTCGCGTACAAGGCCAATAAAATTGCAAACACTGCAACCATTGATATCGAAACGTACATGCGCCAACAGCCAATTGCAAATACGATAAATGTAACGATAGTTAATATGATGTTTTTAGTGGTCATACATAATCCCTTTTAAACTTACTTACCGATAAGTTATCGGCCAAAATAAATCTTCCTTTAACTAAGAGAGCGATCAATGAGCAAGCCGGACTGGGAGGCTATCGAATCGGCTTACCGGGCCGGAGTGATGTCCCTCCGTGAAATTGCATCGCAGCACGGCATTAGCGAAGGCGCTATCCGTAAACGCCCCAAACGTTATGAATGGTCACGTGACCTGAATGCGAAGGTGAAAGAACGCGCTGAAGATCTGGTACGCAAAGCAGAGGTACGCACGCAGGTACGCAGCGAAACAACTTTATCCGAACGCATACTAATCGAGGCTACCGCCGAAGTTATTGCCAAAGTACGAATGGAGCATTGCGGTGATATCCGCCGGGCTAGAACCCTAGCCAACCCGCTGTTTGATGAGCTTGAGGCGGAGTGCGCAGTCGTTGAGTCTCTGTGTAAGTTGGGCAAGCTAATGCTGGACGTAGATGAAAACGGGCACGACCGCCTTAACGAGCTTTACCCTGCCATCATCAGCATGCCGGAGCGCGTTAAGTCGATGAAGGCCCTGAGCGAGACGATGAAGAGTTTCATCGGCCTTGAACGGCAGGCC
>NZ_JBBCPK010000190.1:0-3503 GCF_037150775.1 Leclercia sp. M50 | reverse complement strand
CCGCCGCCTTAAAGTTAAAGCGCGGCAGGCGCAGATCCAGCGCCAGGCTACAGAGCATCGCCCCGACCGCCGCGGTGGATTTCGGATTGCCGATGCGCCCCTGCTGGCTGAACGGATACCACTCATGCACCCGGTATTTGTCCAGCCACACCATACGGCTGACCGGCACCGGCTGCAGATGGCGGATCAGCGCCTGAACGCCAGGCAGACAGCCCGGACGCCCGGTGATCAGCAGAATATCGCAGGCGTAATGGGAGATCGCCTCTGCCACTGCATGCAGCGGTGCCGCCAGGGTAAAGTGTCCGGCCAGCATCGCGTCCTGCATTTCGCGGAAGTTAACGTGCAGCGGGACGGCAAACAGGTCGAACGGTGCAGACCCGGCTGGCAGGGCGTGCTCAATGGCCTGCTGCAGATAGTTCATCACGTTGCGCGTCGGCTTGCGGGTCAGCAGATCGCCAAAGGTGGCGTGCAGTCCGTCGAGAGGATCGTCAATATCGCTGGCTTCCCAGGCGGCGAGGATCGCATGACCAATCGGCATAAACAGCTGTAAAGCCGTCTGCTGGCGCAACACCGCCTGGGTGTCGATGCGCCCGGAGTCGCCAAACAGCGAGGCCATCAGCAGAGAGGCGTCGGCAATGCCCGATTTCTGCAACTGGGTTTGCAGGGCGGGCAGGACGTAGCGCTGGATCACATCCAGCAGGGTGTCATCGCCCGCCACCTTAAAGCCTTCGCGGAACAGCAGCTGCGGGGTGATCTTGACGTTGCTGCCTGAGCCATCGTCGAGCTGGTAATGGGTGATGGCCATATCGGTGGTGCCGCCGCCGATATCAATCGAGGCGACGCGCAGCGCCCGGCCCGGCTGACAGCCCGGCTCCGGCTCGCGATCCGGGCGGGCAAGGGCGGCGAAAAAGGCTTCGGTCTGACCGTTGTAATGGGAGATGGCCTCGTTATAGAGCCACACTAACTGGCCGCAGCTGGCCTCATCCCACTCCATCTGGATCTCCGGCACCGGCACCACGCTCTTCTCCTGCTGTTTACGGCTGGAGAAGTCCTCATCCTGCGGGTGCCAGCCCATCGCTTTCCAGACGATGGCGATGGCTTCAAACATACGGCGGCGGAAGATCTCGCGCTCCTGCTTTGGCATTGCCGACGGCAGGGTGAGGATCAGGGTGCGCAACTGACGCGGCGAAGCCGGGAAGCCAAGACGCAGACGGGTCGCCACGCTGTTGATCTGCCCCAGCGCCTGCGCCAGCAGCTCGCAGAGCATGTGGGTCATCAGGGTGCTGCGGCTGTACTGCGGCGAGAAGACCGGCAGACGTTCATCCTGCGGCAGGGTGAACAGCGGCTGGCCGTCATCGTTCATCAGGTTCATCAGCGGGAAGGCGGTCGCCAGCGGTTCGCGCTGGGTTTTGCTGTTCATCTGGCTGAAACGCCAGTCCTGTACCACCGGGGTTTCATCCCACAGATAGCGGCGCGGGCTGGAGATACCGCTGTTGCCTTCGGTGCCCAGTCGCTGGGTCGCCAGCTTGCGCGCTTCGTCGCCCACGCGCACGATAGAGGGCCAGACAAAGGCGTCTTCGCGGCCGCTCTCCACCGAGAAGTGCTGCTTGCCGAAGCGGGCTTCGGAAAACTCCAGACGGCTGGTAAACAGCGGCTCGTTCAGGAACTGCGGCTCGCTTAATGAGCGCACCTGCAGCTCGGCGGTCTGGCGCAGGCCGTCGTTGGCGTCGCCGTGATCTTCAATGATCACCCCGCAGGTATGGGTGTTGCCGACATCGAGGATCAGATCCACCGGGATAGCGGGGGTGCTGAGAGTGTGGGTGACAAATTTGACTTCCGGCACTGTGAGCTGTTCCCCCAGCATCGCCAGAATGTTCAGCCAGTGCGCCTGGTATTCAAAATTGCGCATCGCCAGCTGTAAATCGCGCTCGGCGCGGTTCTCCACGCCGGTGGCGTACTGGGTGAAGGCTTCCCGCAGCCAGCCGTCAATCCAGGTCTGGTCGAGGAAGTTCGCCACCTCGTCGTCGCGCCAGGCCAGCGCGAAACGGGTGCCGTTGAGAATGTCGTTCTCCACCGGTGAAAGGGCGCTGGTGGCGTGGGCGGCGATCTGGCTGTCCAGCGCCAGGGTCACGCGGTGGCTGTTTCCGGCGTTGTCCGGGGTCTCCAGCTTACGCACCTGCACGCGGGCCCAGTTGTCCGGGCCTTCAACGAAGGTGCGCGGTGGGTTAAAGCGCAGGAACGGCGCCGGCAGCCAGACACCGTCGAGCACCGCCAGCGACTGCTGAAGCGGAATGGTGCTTTCGGGTTTCACCACTTCCGGCTGCCCGCCGTTGGTGGCGGGCAGGGTATAGCGGCCATTCACCAGATCAAAATCGAGGCGCAGCAGGGGGCCGTTGGCGGTTTTACGCACAAACCGTCCGCTCTGGGCGGAGTCCTGCGGCGTCAGGCCAAAATCAAGAAACTGTACGCCGCTGTTCGCAATCAGCGTGACGCTCTGTTTGTAGTCGCAAAGGTTTACCAGCATAGGATCACGCACCTGCCTTCCTGAATGTCAATGGAACCACGGTCTTCGCGTCGTAGCGCGCGCTGCATTCCGCCACATCACTGGTGCCGGCCTTACAGGTAATTTCCGGCATCGGGTAGCGCGAGCCGTCAGCGCAGCGGGCGTGGCCCCGGGTTTTGATCAGCAGCTCGCCGTTGCTGTGCAGCCCGGAGAAGACCTCCACGCGGCAGACCACGTTGTCGCCGTGCACCACGCGGGCAGTGCCTTTGTTGTTCTGGATTTGATAGCGCAGTGAAGGCGGCTTGCCGGTGATCGGATCGGTGACATCCAGCATGACCCGCCAGCTACCGTTGAGAAAACGGGTTGAACCGGCTTTCACCTGGCCCGCGTCCATGACCAGCGCATCTTTCGGGATGGCGGCAATCACCACCGGTTCCGCAGGGGCTGGCTCTTCGGCTTTAACGGCCACCACTTCAGCCTGATGCAGCGGCAGATTCAGTGGCAGAGGCTCAACCGCGGCAACGGGTTTGGGCTCAATCGCCACCGGGGCAGCAACAGCGGTTTTGACCGGCTCGGCGACAGGTGCCTGTTTCGGCCACAGCAGCGGGGCGGCAACGGCGGCCACCACCACGGCGGCAACCGGCAGCGGCCACAGCGGAACGCGACCTTTTTTCGCCTGCACCACCGGCGCGGCAGGCTCGGGTTTTGGCTCTGGCTCGCTGGCGCTCATTACCGGCGCGGGCTGCGCTTCGTAGAGGTCATTGGCGGTGATCTTCACCGTCGCCGGGGCGGCAACCAGCGGTTCATCGGCTTTTTCGAAAACGATGGCCGGAGCCGTTTCAGGCTCGGGGTCGGGCTCAGCCACCGGCGCAGGCATCGGGTCCGGCAGCAGCGAGGCGCGCAGGCAGTCGAGAATATCCTCCCGCGCGTTTTCATTGAGGTTCACAAAACCCCAGAAGGTGATCACCGGCTTGCCATCAACCAGGAAGGGGAAGTTTTC
>NZ_JBBCPK010000189.1:0-3505 GCF_037150775.1 Leclercia sp. M50 | reverse complement strand
GTATGCTTGATTCAGTGCGCTGGCACCGTGTGCACCAGAAACCATTCCCGCTACTGGCGCTGGGTATTGCCGGCTGGATGCGCTATGTCGGCGGCGTGGATGAGCGCGGCGAAGCCATCGAGGTGTGCGATCCGCTGTTGCCGGTGATCCAGGCGGCGGTAAACGGCAGTGCTGAAGGGGTATCCCGCGTGAAGGCGCTGATGGGTATCGAGGCGATCTTTGGTAATGAACTGCCGCAGGATGCGACTTTTGTCGAGGCGGTAACCGGGGCGTATCAAATGTTGCTGGAGAAGGGGGCGAAAGCCGCTGTGGCCCACTATATCGCGGGCTAATTCTGCCGTATGCCGCCGCTATGGCGGCATTCATTTTCGTTACTCTTCGCTAAACCAGTCACTATTTTCCTGACGAATTAACTGCACTGACTCGCCAATTTCCTGCAGATGCAGGGTCATCGCTTTTTCTACCGCATCGGCGTCACGCTTTTCCAGGGCATGGAAAATATCCAGATGCTGGCGCAGCAGCATCTCTGGCGGTGATACGTGATTAAGGCTCATGTAACGCACCCGGTCCATGGTCGCCTTGATGTTCTCGATGGTATCCCACGCCAGCTGACAGCCAGCAATTTGCGCCAGCTTCTGATGAAATTCGTCGTCGAGCAGGAAGAAGTCATTCAGCTGTTTACGTTCAATGGCGATACGCTGCTGATGCAGATTCTGCTCCAGCTGATAGCACTGATGATCGTCGACCAGGGTTGCCGCACGACGGACCACGGCGCACTCGATGGCCTGGCGGACAAAACAGCCGTTCTGTACCTGACTGAGGGAGATCTTGTTAACGTAACTGCCGCGCTGGGGGCGGATCTGAATCAGGCCATTTTCCGCCAGCTTGATAAAGGCTTCGCGAACCGGCTGACGGGAGACATCAAAGCGTACCGACACCTCTTTTTCTGATAAAGGGGTGCCCGGCGGGATCAGGCAATGCACAATATCGCTGCGCAAAATACGATAAATTTGCTGATTTACGGGTTGTGTCGGATTAAGTTGCGATTCAGCGGCCATTCGATGTGATTTCTCAGAGGGTTAACCCGGAAATACTACCATTCTTTTACCCGGTATCCCAGACCCGGCCCGCAAGCCGGGCGGGGAAAGATCATCCGCGATGAACGCTCAGGCCAGCAAAGCTCTGCGTCACCGGCATCATTTCAACGGTGTTGATGTTGACGTGCTTCGGCAACGTCGCCACCCACCAGACGGCTTCAGTGACATCATCCGGGGTGAGGGCGGTGGTGTTTTCGTAGGTTTTACCGGCTTTGTCATCATCGCCTTTAAAGCGAACGTTGGAGAACTCCGTTCCGCCGACCAGACCCGGCTCGATATCCGTCACGCGGATAGCGGTGCCGTGCAGATCGGTGCGCAGGTTCAGGCTGAACTGACGTACAAAGGCTTTGGTCGCGCCATAGACGTTGCCGCCCGCATAAGGCCAGCTACCGGCGGTCGAGCCGATGTTGATCACGTGACCACGGTTGCGCTCCACCATGCCAGGCAGCACGGCGCGTGTCATATAGATCAGGCCTTTGTTGTTGGTGTCGATCATCGTTTCCCAGTCTTCCACACTGGCTTTGTGCGCAGGCTCAAGACCCAGCGCCAGCCCGGCGTTGTTGACCAGTACGTCGATGTCACGCCATTGTGCCGGCAGATTGGCAATCATCTCTTTAATAGATGCACGGTTACGCACGTCAAGCTGGGCGGTCAGAATGCTGTCGCCAAGCTCCTCTTTCAGCTCCTGCAGACGCTCCTGACGGCGGCCTGTGGCAATCACTTTATGGCCGTTTGCGACGAAGCGACGCGTAATGCTTTCACCAAATCCTGCTGTCGCCCCGGTAACTAAAATAATCATGTCACTGTTCCTCAACGCTTTTTGTGTAGTACTACCATAGCATGTGATCTGACGCAGAGTAAGGTTACTTTTCGTGCCCTCAAGGCCACAGAGATTGCAGCCCATGCCGGGCTGGCCTACTCTGGTGAAATTCACCTTATTCAGGAGTCTGTTATGTCTGGCACTAATCCGTTTTTCACAAGCAGCCTGCTGCCGTACCAGGCGCCACATTTTGATCTGATCCGCGACGAACACTATCGTCCAGCCTTTGACGAAGCCATTCGTCAGAAGCGCAGGGAGATCGCGGCGATTGCCGGTTCCGCAGACGCCCCCGATTTTGCCAATACCGTACTGGCGCTGGAGAAAAGCGGCGAGCTGCTGAGCCGGGTAAGCAGCGTCTTCTTTGCCATGACTTCGGCGCACACCAATGATTATCTGCAGCAACTGGAAGAGGCGATCTCAACCGAACTGGCGGCGCTCTCTAACGATATCTGGCTGAATGAGGCGCTCTTTGCCCGGGTGGATGCCATCTATAATGACCGCCAGGCGATGGCGCCGGATGCCGAGTCCCTGCGGCTGATTGAGGTGCTTCATCAGCGCTTTATTCTGGCCGGGGCCCGGCTGGAGGAGGCGCAAAAGCAGGAGCTTAAAACGCTCAATACCGAATCAGCCAGCCTGACCAGCCAGTTTAACCAGCGTCTGCTGGCGGCAGACAAGGCGGGTGGGCTGGTGGTGGATTATCAGCATCAACTGGATGGCCTGAGCCCGGCGGAACAGGCCGCGGCTGCCGAGGCCGCAGCAGAGAAGGGACTCAGCGATCGCTGGCTCATTCCGCTGCTGAACACCACGCAACAGCCGGCTCTGCAACAGCTACGCGATCGTCAGACCAGAGAAAACCTCTTCAAAGCGGGCTGGCTGCGCACGCAAAAAAATGATGCCAACGATACCCGCGAGGTGGTCGCACGTCTGGTGGCGCTCCGGGCGCGTCAGGCTGAACTGCTGGGCTATGGTAGCTACGCCAGCTGGAAAATTGCCGATCAGATGGCGAAAACCCCCGACGCCGCGCTGCAGTTTATGCGGGGTATCGTTCCTGCCGCGCGCGGTCGCGCCCTGCAGGAGCAGGCCGACATTCAGAAAGTGATTGATGAAGAGCAGGGCCATTTTCAGGTTCAGGCCTGGGACTGGGCCTTTTATGCCGAACGTGTGCGCCTGGCGAAGTACGCCCTGGACGAGTCGCAGGTCAAACCCTATTTTGCCCTCAATACGGTGCTGACAGACGGCGTCTTCTGGGCGGCGACCCGCCTTTTCGGCATTACATTTGCCGAGCGCAGGGATATCCCTGTCTACCACCCTGACGTGCGAGTCTGGGAGATCTTCGATCATCACGGAGAAGGGATGGCGCTCTTTTACGGTGACTTCTTCGCCCGCGACTCGAAAGGCGGCGGGGCGTGGATGGGTAACTTTATCGAGCAATCCCATGAAGCCGGGTCGCGGCCGGTAATCTACAACGTCTGCAACTATCAAAAACCGGCGGAAGGCCAGCCAGCGCTAATCTCGTGGGATGATGCGATCACCCTGTTCCACGAATTTGGCCATACCCTGCACGGTTTGTTTGCCAGCCAGCGTTACG
>NZ_JBBCPK010000188.1:0-3539 GCF_037150775.1 Leclercia sp. M50 | reverse complement strand
CTCCTACGACCGCAGCCTGGTTGAAGCGGTAAAAGCCTTCCAGACCAGCCAGGGGCTGGGCGCTGATGGCGTTATCGGCCAGGCGACGCGTGAGGCGCTAAACATGACTCCTGCGCAGCGTGCCGGGGTGCTGGCGTTGAATATCCAGCGCCTGCGTTTGCTGCCGGGAACACTCTCGACGGGCATCATGGTGAATATCCCGGCCTTTTCGCTGGTCTATTACCAGAACGGCAGTGAAGTGCTGGCCTCCCGCGTGATTGTGGGCCGCCCGGATCGTAAAACGCCGATGATGAGCAGCGCGCTGAATAATGTGGTGGTTAACCCGCCGTGGAATGTGCCGCCGACGCTGGCGCGCAAAGATATTTTGCCGAAGGTGTGGAATGACCCGGGTTATCTTGAACGCCATAACTATACCGTGCTGCGCGGCTGGAACAGTAAAGAGGCGATAGATCCGTGGCAAGTCGACTGGGCGACCATCACGCCGGCGAATTTACCCTTCCGTTTCCAGCAGGCACCTGGTGCACACAACTCGCTGGGTCGGTATAAATTCAATATGCCAAGCTCGGATGCCATCTATCTGCACGATACGCCGAACCACAACCTGTTCCAGAAAGATGCGCGTGCGCTCAGCTCCGGTTGTGTGCGCGTCAATAAAGCGTCAGAACTGGCAAATATGTTGTTACAGGATGCAGGCTGGAACGACACACGTATCTCGGATGCGCTGAAGCAGGGTGACACGCGATATGTGAATATCCGCCAGAATATTCCGGTTAATCTGTACTATCTTACCGCCTTCGTCGGCAAAGACGGTCGAACGCAGTACCGTACAGATATTTACAATTATGATGAGACTGCCCGGTCCAACACACAAATTCTGCCCAAAGCAGAGCAATTGATCAGATAAATGAAGAAGTTCGGAAAATTCCGGTAGTCTAAGTGGGAAAATAAACGGGGTCTTGCGGTTGCAAGCCCCGTCTTTCCTGGGTTGTGGTGCCTTGACGATGACAGGTTTGCCCGGTAATGTGCCCTTCGTGCGCTGTAAAGCATCTATACGATAACATTGACCTGTAGACCTGATTACCATGGACAAATTCGACGCTAATCGCCGTAAGTTGTTGGCGTTAGGTGGCATTGCGCTGGGCGCGGCCATCTTACCTACGCCATCATTTGCCACGCTCTCTACCCCTCGACCACGTATTTTGACGCTTAATAACCTGCACACAGGTGAGTCAATCAAAGCTGAGTTTTTTGACGGTCGGGGCTATATTCAGGATGAATTAGCCAGGCTGAATCACTTTTTCCGTGATTTCCGCGCCAATAAAGTAAAAACCATCGATCCGGGATTATTTGACCAGCTTTACCGCCTGCAGGGTTTGCTTGGCACCCGCAAACCGGTACAGCTCATTTCCGGCTATCGCTCCCTTGATACCAATAATGAATTGCGTGCCCACAGCCGCGGTGTAGCCAAAAAGAGCTATCACACCAAAGGGCAGGCGATGGATTTTCATATTGAAGGCATTTCGTTAGCCAATGTTCGCAAAGCTGCGTTATCTATGCGCGCAGGTGGTGTAGGATATTATCCACGTAGCAACTTTGTGCATATTGATACCGGGCCATTGCGGCACTGGTAATAACAAATCAGGAGCAGTATGAACTATCGTATTATTCCGGTCACCGCCTTCTCCCAGAACTGTTCGCTTATCTGGTGTGAACAAACCAAACTGGCAGCCCTGGTCGATCCCGGTGGCGACGCAGAGAAGATCAAACAGGAAGTCGCTGCCGCTGGCGTGACCTTAATGCAGATCCTGTTGACCCACGGCCATCTCGATCATGTGGGGGCGGCGGCTGAACTAGCACAGCATTATGGCGTGCCGGTGATTGGCCCGGAAAAAGAAGATGAGTTCTGGCTGCAGGGATTGCCGGCGCAAAGCCGCATGTTTGGCCTTGATGAATGTCTCCCTCTGACGCCGGATCGCTGGCTGAATGAGGGCGAGAGCGTCAACGTGGGCAATGTGACATTACAGGTCTTGCATTGTCCAGGGCATACTCCAGGCCATATTGTTTTCTTTGATGACCAGTCGCGCCTGCTGATTTCCGGTGATGTGATCTTTAAAGGCGGCGTAGGGCGCAGTGATTTCCCCCGGGGCGATCACGGCCAGCTGATCCGCTCGATCAAAGAGAAGTTATTACCGCTGGGCGACGATGTGACTTTTATTTCAGGTCATGGCCCGATGTCTACCCTGGGATACGAACGGCTGCACAATCCGTTCCTGCAGGATGAACTGCCGGTCTGGTAATCACCATTAAAAAAGCCTGCTTTAAGCAGGCTTTTTTAATTGCCCGGTGGCGCTACGCTTACCGGGCCTACACGTAGGCCGGGCAAACGCAGTGCCGCCCGGCTTAGCGTTTTTACAGCACTGCGACAATCGCTTCGCACAGCGGCGCCATGTTATCCGGCGTCATCCCCGCCACGTTAACACGACCTGATGCCACCGCATACACGCCAAACTCTTCGCGCAGACGCAGAACCTGCTCTTTGGTCAGGCCGCTGAATGAGAACATGCCATTCTGTTTGATGATAAAGCTGAAGTCGCGATCCGCCCCTTTTTCTGCCAGGGTGTTCACAAACAGCTGACGCATGCGCTGAATACGCTGACGCATGTCGTTCAGTTCCTGCTCCCAGATAGCGCGCAGGGCGTCATTACTGAGGATAGTCGCCACTACAGACGCACCGTGAGCCGGCGGGTTAGAGTAGTTAGCACGAATAACGGATTTCATCTGGCTGAACGCACGGTCAACGGTCTGCTCATCAGACGCCACCAGCGTACAGGCACCAACGCGCTCATTGTAGAGGCCGAAGTTCTTGGAGTAGGAGCTGGCAACAATCAGCTCTTTATGGACTGCTGCGAAAGCGCGCAGGCCTTCTGCATCTTCTTCCAGACCACGGGCAAAGCCCTGATACGCGAAGTCGAACAGCGGCAGCCAGCCTTTTTCTACGGAGAGTTTCGCCAGCTGTTCCCACTGCTCCAGCGTCGGATCAATGCCGGTTGGGTTATGGCAGCAGCCGTGGAACAGCACCACATCGCCCGCCTGCGCTTCGCTCAGGCTGGCCAGCAGGCCGTCGAAGTCCAGAGAGTGGTTGGCCGCGTCGTAGTAAGCATATTCACGCACTTCCAGACCCGCAGAGTTAAAGACACTCTTGTGGTTCGGCCAGCTCGGATTGCTCACCCAGACGGTTTTTACGCTGGTGTTTTTGGCAAGGAAATCCGCTGCCACGCGCAGTGCGCCAGTACCGCCAGGGGTCTGCGCCGTGCGGGCACGTTTATCGCTGACAATCGCGCTGCCTTTGCCGAAGAGCAGTTCCTGGGTGCAACGACCAAATTCCGGAATACCGTCGATGCCGAGGTAGTTTTTGGTATTTTCATTTTCCAGCAGATACTGCTCAGCTTTTTTTACGCTGGTCAGTACCGGGGTCTTGCCGGTCTCATCTTTATAGACACCAATACCCAGGTTAATTTTCCCGGGGCGGTCATCGGCAC
>NZ_JBBCPK010000187.1:0-3606 GCF_037150775.1 Leclercia sp. M50 | reverse complement strand
CCAGCCTGTGCTGAAAAACCGCGGCGCCTCCTACTGGCAGGCCAAAGAGCCAGTCGCTGGCGAAGCCTGTCAGAAGATCGTCTATATGGGCACCGTGGACGGCAAGCTCTTTGCGCTGGATGCCGATTCAGGCAAACCCTGCACCGGTTTTGCGAACAACGGCGTGCTGGATGTGAATCAGTGGAACACCGTTAACGCCAAATTCCCGCTCTCCATCCTGCAACCGCCAACGGTGGTGGGTAACCACCTGCTGGTGGGCTGGGCCGGCAAAGACTGGGCTTATGCCGAAGCACCTCCGGGCACCGTATTTTCTATCAATGCCCAGACCGGCGAGCGGGAATGGTCCTTCGAGGCGATCCCGGAAGAGATTCGCCAGCGCACCGGGACGGCCAACGTCTGGACGCACATGTCTGCCGACGAGGCCAACGGCCTGGTTTATCTGCCGGTCTCCTCTCCGTCGCCTAACTACTGGGGCGGTAACCGTGTAGATGCGATCCCGCTTGGCACCTCGACCACCGCGCTGGATATCAATACCGGCAAAGTGGTCTGGTCCCGCCAGTGGGTGCATCACGATGTGTGGGATTACGATATCAACTCCGCGCCAACGCTGATGGATATCACCGTAGACGGCAAGCAGATCCCGGCCCTGGTACAGGCCACCAAGCAGGGCTTCCTGTTTGTGGTTAACCGCCTGACGGGGGAGGACGTCTGGCCTATCGAGGAGCGTCCGGTGCCGCAGGGCGACGGTTCGGTGCAAGGGGAAAAACTTTCGCCAACCCAGCCGTTCCCGACCAAGCCTGCGCCGCTGCTCGATCAGTCGAAAAAGCCGGAGATCTGGAAGCTGGCCGATATGGTGGGTGCCGGTCAATGTTCCCGCCTGTGGGATAACCTGACCTATGAGGGGATGTACACACCGCCTACCGCCAAAGGCGAGGGGGCGCTGACCTATCCGGACAGCGCCGGTGGCGTGCAGTGGGGCGGGGTGGCGTTCGATCCGAATAAGCAGATCGCTATCGTCAACACCTCGCATATCGTGCAGTACGTGAAGCTCTACAGCCGCGAAGATTACGATAAAGCCGATAAAACTGCCGGTAACGAGAGCGGCTTTGCACCGCAGGAAGGCGCGCCTTACGGCATGCGTCTGCTGGTCGCCAATAACTGGCTGGGCATGCCGTGCTGGAAACCGCCGTTTGGTGAGATCGTCGCGCTGGATATGCATACGGGTGACGTGAAGTGGCGTCGTCCGGTTGGCGCCTCGCAGCAGTACGGCTTCTTTATGCCGGAAAGCTGGGGCTCCCCAACCATCGGCGGCCCGGCTATCACCGCGGGTGGCGTGATCTTCATCGGTGCCTCTATGGATGCCAAAGTACGCGCTTATTCCGTGGAAAGCGGTGAAGAGCTATGGTCCGATCAGGTTGAAGCCCCGGCTGTGGCGAACCCGTCGGTCTATGAGTACAAAGGGCGTCAGTATGTGGCGTTTGTCGCGGGCGGGAATACGATCCTGAAGGATCAGGTAGGCGACCAGGTTGTCGTTTACGCCCTGCCTGAATAATTCCTCGACGCGCAATGTCATCATAATGGGGCCTGCGGGCCCCTTTTTATATTCACTGCTCGCTCAATCCGGGCACTGACTCGCCAGCCATTGTCCGACAATGGGCCATAATTTTTCCGCGCAGCGCGTGCGGAAAAACCCCATATGTCCCACGCCGGGCAGGCCAAAATCCGCATGACGGATCTCCCGGCGGTCGATTTTTGCGTTTTTGACCGGTTCTATCAGGCGCGTAATGGCCTCAGGATTAGCCCACGGATCGTCATCAAACCCCATAACCATCAGAGGGAGCCTGACCTCAGCCGCTCTTCGACGCGCATCCCAGTCAGGATCGTCGTAGAAGTAACCCGGCATGGCGCTCCAGCGCCCCCATTGCCGCATGACAGGCGCCGGTAAATCTTCTCCCAACCCGAGGCGTTTTGCCGGCATATAACCAAATATACGGCAGAGGAGCGGACCGAGAACGCGCAGCAAGCACCAGACGCGCACTTTTTCCGCCGTCTGTTTTATGGAGCGGGTCACCCCGGCGTGGGATGCCACAATGACCGCAGCCTGAAGATGCCGGGTAGCCGTCGACAGCAGAACGGCGTGCCCACCCACGCTGTGCCCAACAGCCAGCAGGCTAAGATCGGGGAAACGTGACCTGGCCCAGGCCGTGATGCAGCCCACATCCTGTTCGATCCAGTCTGACATGGAGACATTGCAGCTGCGGAGCATCCCCGACGTTGAACGACCTGTACCCCGAAAGTCATAGGTCAGGACGCTGAATCCATACTCGTAAAGATACTCAGCAAAACGCTGATAAAATTCCTGCACAACCGCTGTCGCGGGGTGAAGGATAACCAGCGCGCGGGCATCTTCTCTCTCCCAAAGCGTGGCAGCGAGAGAGTCGCCTTCATTTAGCGGTATCATCATTGAATGCATAGGTAAACCTTGGTTGAGTGGTCATACCAGTTATGAATAAAAGACAATAGCCGCTTCTGATGAGTCTGGCGATTTTTTCTTGTCTGGAATTTGACGGTTGTCAGCAGAAGATGATGCGTGCGGTGGTGTACAAAAGGCGAACACATTCAATTTCCTGAATTTTTTGCTTTACATAACCTCCAGAGATGTTTATAGTGCGCCTCACTCTGGAAGCGTGGCCGAGCGGTTGAAGGCACCGGTCTTGAAAACCGGCGACCCGAAAGGGTTCTAGAGTTCGAATCTCTACGCTTCCGCCAAATTTAAAAACCCTGCGATAGCAATATCGCAGGGTTTTTTGCTTTTGTGCTTTTTCAGCAAAAGTTGACGTCTTCTGCGCAACTTATTTCCCTGGTTGAAGGTAAGCGCTGTCATAAATTTTATCGATACGTGATTTTGCCACTAACATCATTTTCATCGAAACATGATTGATCTAACATAAAATTATCTACTCTGCGGACGTGAGGCGAAGTGCTACATTGAATGATAAAAAGAAAAGCACCATCAAAGATGTCGCTGCTTTAGCCGAAGTATCAATCGGTGTTGTCTCCCGTGTATTGAATCCCGGAACCGGTTCAGTTTCCGAACGTACCCGGCAGCGGATTATCGCTGCCATGCAAACCCTAAGTTACACCCCGCAGAGCGCCGCGCGTGAACTCAAGACAAACCTGAACAATACCATCGGCTTGGTTGTGGCCGACATCAGTAACGACTTTTTCTCTGAAATTTCGGATCTCATTGTACGGCGCGCTCGCGAAATGGCGATGAACGTCATCCTGGTCACGACGCAGGAAGATCCCTTGCTTGAGCGGGAAAGCCTGGAAATGTTGATGCAAAAGCGGGTCAAAGCCATCATCGCAACGCCGACAAGCGCTAATAAGGATATGTGGCAATCGATCAGTAACATGGGGATAGCGATCGTGTTTATCGATCGCTATCTGGAGGATTTTACAGGCGCCAGTGTTATTGGGTTTAACAATGAAACCTCTGCTCGCCAGGCGACCTCTTATCTGGTCGAGCAAGGCCATCGGCGTATTGGGTGGATTAGTGGGCCCCTCAATACATCCACTTCTTTGCAAAGACTGGAAGGTTACAAG
>NZ_JBBCPK010000186.1:0-3624 GCF_037150775.1 Leclercia sp. M50 | reverse complement strand
CTTGCCCCTAACCCGGACCACAAGCTGCAAACTTACGGCCCGCTGACCTGCAGGCTGGCACCATGAGGCGCCTGCTGCTGTTACTGCTGCTGTTGGTCTCCGGCACCGGCTGGGGGGCCTGTACCGTCAGTACCGTCAACGCCAGCTTTGGCAGAGTGACCTCTTTCGCCCTGAGTGGGGGCAACGAGGTACAGACCACCGGCACCCTGGTGGTAAGCTGCGATGCGGTGCTAAACCTGCTGACCAACGACTCCATCACCCTCAACTACACCGGGGCTACCGTAAGCGCCGCCAGCCGCGCCACCCTGAAACGCACCGATAACGCCACCATCACCGATGTTATTCCCACCCGACTGTGCGGTGCGTCGGGCTGCACCGGCACCAGCGAAGTGCAGATCGCCCGCTCCTACACCTGGAGCGGTAGCACGCTGCTGGGGCTGCTGGGTTCCAGGCAGTACAATATTCCGCTCTATTTCCGCACCGTCGCCGGGCAGAACGTCAGCGCCGGGCCCTATCAGGTGACGCTTAACTTCAGCGTTAATTACAACGTCTGCCAGGTAGGGGCCGTGGGGCTCTGCCTGACCCCCCAGACCGGTACGGCGGTGACCAGCATCACCCTCAATATGAACGTCACCAATGATTGCAGCGCCATGACCACCCCGAACATCAACTTTAACAGCGCGCCGCTGGTACAGAATTTCCCCACCATCTCCCAGTCCATCGCCGTCACCTGCACCAAGGCCAGCGCCTATACCATCGGCATCAATAACGGCCTCAACGCCCTGAATAATGTCCGGCGCATGGCCAGCGGCAACAACCGCATGAGCTATGAGATCTATAAAGAGGCCACCGCCAACCGCTGGGGCGTAAGCGGCACCGAGCGCTGGTCGAGCGGAGCCTCATCCCAGGTGAGTACCGACGGCCTGCTGCGCACCTATAACTACACTGCCCGCATCCTCCCCAACCAGACCACGCCCCCTGCCGGCAACTACAGCGATACCCTCGTGGTAGACGTCGCGTTCTGAACCGCGCTTTTCCCTTTCGCAAATGTAAAGTTCCTCTCAGTTGTGCCGATAACACCGAGAACAAAACAATGAGAAGGTGTTGTATGTTGAACCGTATGCGCGTTGTGACAATGCTGATGTTGGTGCTGGCTGTCTTCGCTCTGCTGCAGCTCGTTTTCGGCAGTCTCTTTTTCTCTTCCATTAAAGCCAACCAGGATAGTTTCGCGGTTTCTAACGCGTTCCGGGTTCAACAAAGTGAAATCACCTCCACCTGGGATTACCTGCTGCAAACGCGCATCAACCTGAGCCGCGCCTCCGCACGTATGGTGACCGATCCCGCTAAGCCGCAAACGGAACTGATGAACAGCGCCCGCACTACGCTGGCGGAAGCGGATAAACACTTCAAAGCTTACAGCGCCATCCCTCCACAGCCTTCGATGGAGCAGGTGAGCCAGACCATCAATGAGGCATACCGGGACTATGCAGCGGCGCTCACTGAACTGATCCAGTTCCTTGATAACGGCAACATGGAGGCCTATTTCGCCCAGGCAACCCAGTCAAAACAGAACGCGCTGGGGAGCGCTCTGCGGGATTACGTTTCCGCGTCCGACGCGCGTAACCAGGCGGCGTTTAATGCCAGCGTAAAGGATTACACCTTTGCCAAATGGCAGATGGGGATCCTGGCCCTGGCGCTGGCGATCGTACTGGTGGGGGTCTGGTACGGCATTCGCCATACCCTGCTTAATCCGTTAAACCGTGTCATCGACCATATCCGTCACATTGCCAGCGGCGATCTGACCCAGTCCCTGACCATCACCGGGCGCAGCGAAATCACCCAGCTGGCCATCAGCGTTGACCACATGCAGCGCTCGCTGAGCGAGACGGTGGCGAACGTGCGTCAGGGCTCGGAGGCCATCTACACCGGCACCAGCGAAATCGCGATGGGTAACAACGACCTCTCCTCCCGTACCGAGCAACAGGCGTCGGCGCTGGAAGAGACCGCGGCCAGCATGGAGCAGCTCACCGCCACCGTGAAACAGAATGCGGATAACGCCCGCCAGGCCTCACAGCTGGCGAACAGCGCCTCGGAAACCGCACAGCGCGGCGGCAAGGTGGTGGATGGCGTGGTGAAAACCATGCACGACATCGCCGGGAGCTCGAAGAAGATCGCTGACATTATCAGCGTGATCGACGGTATCGCCTTCCAGACCAATATCCTGGCGCTGAACGCCGCGGTAGAAGCGGCGCGTGCCGGTGAGCAGGGGCGCGGCTTTGCGGTGGTTGCCGGTGAAGTCCGTAACCTTGCCAGCCGCAGCGCCAACGCGGCGAAAGAGATCAAAGCTCTGATTGAAGACTCTGTCGCGCGCGTCGACACCGGCTCGGTGCTGGTGGAGAGCGCGGGCGAAACCATGAATGACATCGTGAATGCCGTTACCCGCGTCACGGACATTATGGGGGAAATTGCCTCCGCTTCCGATGAGCAGAGCCGTGGTATCGACCAGGTGGCCCTGGCGGTATCGGAAATGGATCGCGTCACACAACAAAACGCCTCGCTGGTTCAGGAGTCCGCAGCCGCTGCGGCGCAACTGGAAGAGCAGGCGAGCCGTCTGAAGATGGCCGTCTCGGCGTTTCGTCTTAACTCTGGACCTGCAAGCACGGTTTCATCGCGCGTCAGCCCGCAACCGGCCGCGCCGGTTAACGCACCGGCTTACGTACGCGCAGTGGCAACCGGGAAAGATGAGAATTGGGAAACATTTTGATTGTACGTTAAATCGCGGCTGCTGGCCGCTAAATGGGAGCGTGGATGTTAAATCGTATTCGTATCTCGACCACCCTGTTTTTGATTTTGATTCTCTGTGGGGTGTTGCAGGTTGGCAGTAACGGCTTGTCATTTTGGGCTTTTCGCGATGGTTATCAAAATTTACAGGAGATGCAGGGCAGTAATCAGCAGCGTGAGCTGCTTACCCAGAGTCGGGCAGTCTTGTTGCAGGCCAGCACGGCGCTGAATAAAGCGGGCACCTTAACCGCCCTGAGCTATCCGCCCGATGACATTAAGGCGCTGATGGTGACCGCGCGCGGTAGCCTGAAGCAGGCTGATGGCCTGTTCAAAACCTTTAGCGGCCAGGCGGCGATTAGCGCGAAGGACGCAGAGCTGAAAAAAGCGATGCAGGGTGCGTTCAGCCAGTGGTATGGCGATCTGGAGCATCAGGCGACGTGGCTTGAGAACAACCAGCTGTCAGATTTTCTGACCGCGCCAGTGCAGGAATCGCAGGCGGCATTTGACGCCAGCACCGACGCCTGGCAGCAGGAGATCAATAACTTTGTGCAGGCGGCGGGGAATGACAGCCGCAACAGCTACCACATGTCCGGCGTGATTTTCGCCACCATGATTGTGCTGGCGGTGTTGCTGACCAGCGCCGCGCTGTTCTGGTCGCGCAAGATGATTGTCCAGCCGCTGGCAATTATCAGCAGCCATTTCGACAGCATTGCCAAAGGCGATCTGGCGCGGCCGGTGGCGGTATACGGCAAAAATGAAATTTCGGCCATTTTCGCCAGCCTGAAGGCGATGCAGGGCTCGCTGCGTGAAACGGTATCGGAGGTGCGTCAGGGCAGTTACGCC
>NZ_JBBCPK010000185.1:0-3718 GCF_037150775.1 Leclercia sp. M50 | reverse complement strand
CCAGCCGGTGACGTGGTAGGTTTTGCCAAACGACGAGACGATCACGCTGTGCTCCGCCAGCCCCGGATGGGTAGCCATGCCGTGATGCGGCACGTCGTCAAACACCACGTGCTCGTACACTTCGTCAGAGAGAATAATGATATCGGTGTTGCGAGTAATCGCCGCAAGCTGCGCCAGATCCTCCGCCGAGAAGATCTGCCCGCTCGGGTTATGCGGCGTGTTGACGATAATCATCCGGGTGCGCGAGGTGATGGCGGCGCGCACTTCATCCCAGTTAACGGCAAAATCCGGCACCGTCAGCTTGATGGCGACCGGCGTCGCGCCCTGCAGACGGACAATCGGCGCGTAGCTGTCGAACGACGGCTCAAAGTAGATCACCTCATCACCAGCATGCACCAGCCCGCTGATGGCCGAATAGAGCCCTTCGCTGGCGCTGGCGGTAACTAACACTTCGCTGGCAGGATCGTACTGCGTACCGTACAGGGAGGCGATCTTATCGGCGATGCGTTCCTTCAGCGACACCAGCCCGGTCATGGACGCGTACTGGTTGTGGCCCGCCTGCATGGCGCGGTGGACACCTGCCACCAGCGCGGGATCGCAGTCGAAATTCGGCGCCCCCTGAGAAAGGTTGATGGCATTGTGTTCAGCGGAAAGCTGACCGATAACGGTAAAAATCGTGGTGCCAACGTCCGGCAGTTTGGATCGGGGTTGTATCGGAGTACGCAGCGTCATCGGAATTTCCTCGGGTAGATAGTGCATAACTATTCAACCTGAACGCTATTGTGGCGACAATCGAATTGTTGTCATAATAGCCATGATAAAAAATCATACCTGGAGGTTCTGTGTCGCATCGCGCATTCCCGCTCACTGCCGTTGAGGCGTTTATTGTTACCGCCCGACATCTGAATCTGACCCATGCGGCAAAAGAGCTCTGCCTGACCCAGGGGGCGGTGAGCCGTAAGATCGCCGCGCTGGAAAGCTGGTTTGGTTTTCCGCTGTTTGAGCGCCACGCCCGCGGGCTGCGTCTCTCCTCTCAGGGCAGCGCCCTACTGCCGGATTTGCGCGCGTCGTATGAACACTTTCTCACGGTGGCGGACCAGGCCCGGGCGCAACAAACCGTGGTGCGCCTGAAGGTGCCCACCTGCGCCATGCGCTGGCTGGTACCGCGGCTGTTGCAGGTGGAGCGCGAGCAGCCTGAATTGCAGATTGCCCTGACCACCACCAATGAACACAGCGTCAATTTCAAAACCGAATCCTATGATGCCGCCATTGTCTTTGGCACCCATCTGAGCGCGGGCGATCTGCTGTTTGAAGAGGCATTAACACCGGTATTAAGTCCCCTGCGCCAGGGCACAGCGGTGGAGTCGCTTACCTACCTGCACCCGACGCGGGATAAAACCGACTGGTCGCTGTGGCTGGAGAAACAGGCCGTACAGCCGCCTGCCATGCACAAAAATCAACACTTCGACACCATGGATCTGGCGATCACTGCCGCCATTCAGGGGCTCGGGGTCGCCATTGCCGACGAGACGCTGGTGGCGGAAGATATCCGCGCCGGGCGGCTGGTGCGGCCCTATGCCAGCAGCGTAAGAACCGGCGCCAGCTACCGGCTGGTGCTGCGGGAGTCGCGCGGCAAAGCGGCGGGGCTGGCCGCCTTTCGCGCGTGTCTGCTTAATCCAGGCTGACGTGGTGCTTCATCACCCGTTTAAACAGCACCATGCGGGCGCGCATAAATCGGTTTTCAAGCTTAAATCCCGCATGTTTATTCACTCCGATACGTAGCAAAACGTCCCGCCTGCGGTGACAGGCAGGCCAGCGCGTCGGGCCATTCAGCGTGTCGCACTCCCGGCTGGCATGGCGGGCAAAGTTGACCCAGTAGTCGGCAACCTGGGCGGCAAAGGCCAGGTCGTTGGCATTAACATACTGTCGGGCAGGCTCGGCGAGGGTGAGCGTATCAAACACATACGGCACCTCGTTGCCATGCCAGGCCCCGTTGATGTAGATGGCATGTTCGGCTTCGGCTACATAATCGAACCAGTAGCGCCAGCACGGCTCCCCTACCCGCTGCTGGGCCTGCATCACCACAAACCCCAGGGTGGTGAAGGCCATATCGCGGCATACCTGACGCCCCAGTTCGGTATCGTCTTTGACGCCGGGATAGAGCAGCTTGATCAGCCCCAGTCCCAGCCGCCGCTCCCGGCGCAGCTTCTGGATCTGTCCGGCGAGATCGATGCCAAACACCGCCATCACGCTCGCTTCATCGCTGTTGGAACCGACCATGATCGGCACCGGATGGTGGCGGGCGGCAAAAAAGACCTCCAGCATCGGCTCCGGCAACACACAATCCCCATGGATCGGCGCGGGGGCTATGTTGTGCGGTGCCGTCAGCGGCCAGAAAGCCTCAGGGGGGATCGCCCGCAACTGCTCTGCGGTGGCGTTTTCCAGCCCAAAATGGGCCGCCAGCGCCTCGCCTTTTTTAAGCGCCTGCTCCCGGGGCGTGTCCGGCAGGGTGTAGCCGCTCTGGATTATCGCCTTATGAAACAGCCCCTTTGCCAGTGGCGAGGCGAGCAATGACAGCACGCTCCGCGCCCCGGCAGATTCACCAAACAGGGTGATGTTCGCCGGATCACCGCCAAAGGCAGCAATGTTGTCGCGCACCCACTCCAGGGCCGCTATCTGATCGAGCAGGGCAAAATTGTGTACCACCCGCTCCTCTTCTCCCGCCAGCGCCGGATGGGCAAAAAAGCCCAGGTGGCCGAGCCGGTAGTTGAGCCTCACCACCACGACCCCGCGCTGGGCCAGCGCTTTACCATCGTAGGGCGGCAGCCCGCCTGCGCCAATGGTAAAGCCGCCGCCGTGCAGCCAGACCATTACCGGCAGCGGCGCGGCACGTTCCATCGGCGACCAGACATTCAGATAGAGGCAATCCTCCGAGAAACGGCCCGGATCGCCCCCACCTAACTGCTGGCAGTACTCGCTGCTTTGCCAGCTTGACGGCGAAAAGGCGGCGGCCTGGCGCACGCCCTGCCAGCTTGCCACCGGCTGCGGCGAACGCCAGCGTAATGTGCCCACCGGCGGCGCGGCATAGGGAATGGCGCGCCAGACCTGTACATCGCCATCGGTTATGCCGCAGATATCGCCCTGGCACGTGGTCACTATCGGGGAAGAGACGTTTTCCATATCGACCTTCAGTTGCTGTCACATCCCCGCAGAGTACCGTTTTTAAAGCAAACCGCAACGTCGCTTGCTGCGCTCTTCCGCCTCCTGATAGAGGGTGAACTCGTCCAGCACCGGGCAGCCCAGCGCCTCTTCAAAGGCATCACGGCTGGCATTGCCGCGGGTGCGGGCCTGAGTCTCGTTACCAAGGTTGGACTGGAAGATCCCGGCGGCACTCACCGGCAGGAAATCTTCATAGGTGATGGGCTGGGCGACCACCCAGCCGCGCTCGATGAGCGGCTGCGGATCGTCACCGGGTCCAAAGGCGTGGCGGTGCGCCTCTCCGGCCGGGGTCAGGCGGTAGCGGAACCACGCCAGCCCCTGGCGACGCAGGAAGATATCGCTGTCGGGAAAGGCCTGGAAAACCTCCTGCAGATGCAGCTGGTGGGTCAGATTATCCTTGCCGGTCCCGGCCTCCGCCAGCAGACGATCGTAGAGCTCGCGCCCTTTCGGGGTTAACGCCACGCCGCGCTGTTCAATTTCGCCAAAACGCGCGGTATGG
>NZ_JBBCPK010000184.1:0-3972 GCF_037150775.1 Leclercia sp. M50 | reverse complement strand
GGCATCTGGCAGGCCGGTCAGGACGCCAGATTTACGGCAGTTCAGGATGTCTTTGGTATAAACGTCAAACACGCCCTGGTTGTGGGTTTTGCGGTATTCGGTGAAGATTTTTTTCAGCATTGGGTCCAGCTCGCGATTGTACGCTTTGCAGGAACCTTCAACCATTTTAATACCACCGAACGGGATAATCGCACGTTTCAGTGGCGCTTCAGTTTGCAGACCAACAATCTTCTCGAGGGACTTGTTGATATAACCCGCGTCGTGAGAAGTGATGGTGGACGCGATGGAGGTGTCGAAATCAACAGGCGCGTGAGTGCGGTTTTCCTGCTTAACGCCTTCCATAACGCTATCCCACAGGGCAGTGGTTGCGTCGGTGGCACCGGCCAGGAAGGATTCGTCACCTTCATATGGGGTGTAGTTTTTCTGGATGAAGTCACGAACGTTGACTTCATTCTGCCAATCACCTTTGGCAAAACCTTCCCATGCTGTGGCTAACTTTTCATTAAGTTCGGACATGTAACACCTACCTTCTTAAGTGGATTTTTTATTTACTGCCTGAGACAACCGTTAATGATGGTTATCGCCACGCAGGTAAATGACCCAGTATGTCAACCCAACCAGCAGACCACCGCCGATAATGTTCCCGATTGTGACCGGGATCAGGTTATCAGTAATGAAGTTCATAACGGTCAGGTGAGAGAAATTCTCCGGGCTTGAACCAACTGCGGTCCAGAACTCCGGGCTGGCAAAGTCACGGATTACGATACCGAAAGGGATCATAAACATGTTTGCAATGCTGTGTTCAAAGCCGCTGGCAACGAACATGGCGACAGGCAGAACCATGATCATCGCTTTATCCATCAGGCTGCGACCGGAGTAACTCATCCAGACCGCCAGGCAGACCATCAGGTTCGCCAGGATGCCAAGGGCAACGGCTTCAATAAATGTATGGTGCATTTTATGGTCGGCGGTTTGCAGGACATTCAGGCCCCAGCCGCCGTTGGCTGTCATATACTCCCCGGACAACCACATCAACAGAACAAAGAGTAGGGCACCAATCAGGTTACCGATATAAACGTTGATCCAGTTTTTGGCCAGTTGACCCCAGGTGATTCTACCGCTGGCTTTCGCCACGACGATAAGCACCGTCGAGGTAAAGAGATCGGCGCCGCAAATGACGCAGAGAATCAGGCCCAGCGAGAAACAGATGCCACCAATCAGCTTGGCAATACCGTAAGGCATCGCGGCGGTACCGGTGGTCGCAGTGATATAGAAAACGAAGGCGATGGAGATGAACACGCCGGCGGTAATCGCCAGGAAGAACGTCGTCATCGGTTGTTTCGTTGCTTTATAGACACCCGCTTCTTCGGCAACTTTTGCCATTGCAGCTGGGAGTAAAAGATCAAAAGGGTTGTCAGCTTTCACACTAACTCTCTCTTTATTAAGTCGGCGACGAGATACTAACAAAGCATTATAGAAGAGAAATTGATGTAGATCATATCTCGCCTGGCTTATAGGCCCGCAAAGTGCGTGGTTTTACAGCAAATGCGGAGTAAGTTTTTGATTATCCTGATAAAAATAAATTTTAAAAGTTACAAAATGAGTTGATTTTTTTCTCCTGACGCTTACTCCGACAGTTAATTAAAATGGAGTATTTCATATAAAAAGTAACAATAACTGTCAGGCCGCTATTATTATAGCTACCAATATTTAACTTAATTATTACAACCAAAGATTTATTACCGTAAAAATAAAACGGGGCAATAAAATTGCCCCGTAATATAACGTAGGCGATTGTATTCGCCTACTGTTTGTAATGGTATGTAACGTTATTTAGCCCAGTACGCGCTTTTTGCTTTCTGCAATTTCTCATAGGCTTTCAGCAAGGACTGGTGCGCAGGGAAGGCTTTCAGATCGCTGTCCACCGCCTGCAAGCCATAGAACGGCGCTTCGCCGCTCAGGGCCGCGCTGGCATTCTCTACCGCTTCGGCGCCGTACATACGGGTAAAGGCATTGAGGTACTGCAGCGGCTGACGCTCTTCTTCCTGCGCCAGCAACAGCAGGGTCTGCAGGCAACGGTAGTAGTTTGCACGCTCCGCGCTGAATACCGAGGCGTTGAACTCGATGGTCCATTCGGTCCAGATCAGCGCCTGTTCCAGATCGCCGCCTGCCAGCGCCAGCATCGCCTTCAGCTCGCCAATACGCAGGGTGTACCAGCCATTATCTTTACCCGTTGCCAGCCCCAGCAGCTCGCGTACGCGGGTGAAGTCGTCATGACCTTCGTCGTCCAGCTGGGTAATAAGGTTCAGGTAGTCCTCTTTCTCCCAGGCGCTCTCCGGCAGCGCCAGCAGGGTTTCGCGCAGATGGCTGCCCATGCTGTTATTGGCCAGCCACAGATCTTCTACCGGATAGATGTCGGACATGCCCGGCACCAGAATACGGCAGGCGTAGACGCCCAGATGTTCATAATCGGCGATGTACACTTCCTGCCCTTCGGCAGTGAAGATAGCCATCAGCGTGGCGAACTCTTCTTCTGTGGTGCCGGAGAAGCTCCAGTCAACAAACGGATAATCCGCGTCCTGCTTAAACAGATCCCAGGAGATAGAGCCGCTGGAGTCGATGAAGTGCGTTTCCAGGTTGGCATGTTCCGCCACTTCTTCGTCATCAAACGTCGGCGGAGTGAAGACATCGAGATCTTTCAGGCTACGGCCCTGCAGCAGTTCCGTGACGGTACGCTCCAGCGCTACGCCAAAGTCCGGGTGCGCCCCGAAGGAGGCGAAGCAGGTGCCGTTCGCCGGGTTGAACAGCACCACGCAGATAACCGGATACTTCCCGCCCAGCGAGCCGTCATAGGCGAAGATTGGGAAACCTTCTGCTTCCAGTTTGGCAATGGACTCCACCACGCCCGGGTAGCGGGCCAGCACATCAGCCGGGATCTCCGGCAGGCTGATAGATTCTGCGATAATGCGGTTTTTAATATGGCGCTCAAAGACTTCGGACAGACCCTGAACACGCGCTTCGTTGCGGGTGTTACCGGCTGACATGCCGTTGGAGACATACAGGTTGCCGACGATGTTCATCGGAATATAAACGGTTTGCTCGTCAGACTGGCGGGTAAACGGCAGGGCGCAGATACCGCGATCTTCATTACCTGACTGCAAATCAACCAGCATGCTGGCGGTCAGTTGATTCTCCAGATCGTAAAACGCACGCAGGCGATCGTCGAGGATCCCTTCCGGCAGTTCGTCATCTTCGGTCAGTGGGAACCATTTTTCATTTGGATAGTGAACAAACGGGCCATTCGCCACGGTCTCGCCCAGCCAGAAATCGGCAAAGAAATAGTTAGTGGACAGACGTTCAAAATACTCACCCAGCGCAGAGGCCAGCGCCGCTTTTTTGGTTGCACCTTTGCCATTGGTAAAGCACAGCGCGCACTCTTTATCGCGAATATGCACAGACCAGACGTGGGGAACCGGGTTGAGCCAGGAGGCCTCTTCGATGTTAAAGCCCAGGTCGGTCAGTTTTTGCTGGAAGCGAGCGATGGAATCTTCCAGGGCGGCGTCTTTGCCGGGGATAAACGTTTGAGTCATGGGGATCACTTATATCGTACGGAAAGCGCGCAATGATACGGGTTTTGCATGACAGGCGCTATCTCCCCGGCGGTTTCGGCGAAAATAAAAGGCTGGGCTATGCTTATATTCAGTAACCTACTGTAAAGGAATATAAAAAATGAAAGCATTCGACCTTCAACGAATGGCCTTTGATAAAGTACCCGTTGAGTTTTTAGGCGAGGTCGCGCTGCGAAGTCTCTACACCTTTGTACTGGTTTTCCTGTTCCTCAAACTTACCGGACGACGCGGCGTGCGCCAGATGTCGCTCTTCGAAGTGTTAATCATTCTGACCCTGGGGTCGGCGGCGGGGGACGTGGCATTTTATGACGATGTGCCGATGATTCCCGTCTTTGTTGTTTTC
>NZ_JBBCPK010000183.1:0-4025 GCF_037150775.1 Leclercia sp. M50 | reverse complement strand
CCCTGGCAAAACGCTATGCGGAAGAAGGGGCTGACGAGCTGGTCTTTTATGATATCACCGCCTCCAGCGATGGACGCGTGGTGGATAAAAGCTGGGTGGCGCGCGTGGCGGAAGTGATCGATATTCCTTTCTGCGTGGCGGGTGGAATTAAATCGGCGGACGATGCGGCCAAAATTCTCTCCTTTGGCGCCGATAAGATCTCCATCAACTCCCCTGCCCTGGCCGATCCAGAACTGATTACCCGTCTGGCGGATCGCTTTGGCGTACAGTGCATTGTGGTCGGCATCGACACCTGGTTTGATGAAGCCACCGGCAAATACCACGTTAACCAGTACACCGGCGATGAGAGCCGTACCCGCGTGACTCAGTGGGAGACACTGGAGTGGGTACAGGAAGTGCAGAAGCGCGGTGCGGGGGAGATTGTCCTGAATATGATGAACCAGGACGGCGTGCGCAACGGTTATGACCTTGAGCAGCTGAAAAAGATGCGCGCCGTCTGCCATGTGCCGCTGATTGCCTCGGGTGGCGCAGGCACGATGGAGCACTTCCTGGAAGCTTTCCGTGATGCCGATGTTGACGGCGCGCTGGCGGCCTCGGTATTCCACAAGCAGATTATCAATATTGGTGAGTTAAAAACGTTCCTGGCGAATCAGGGCGTGGAGATTAGGGTATGTTAACAGAGCAACAACGTGCGCAGCTGGACTGGGAAAAAACCGACGGTTTGATGCCTGTAGTGGTGCAGCATGCGGTATCCGGTGAAGTGCTGATGCTGGGCTATATGAATCAGGACGCCCTGGCGAAGACCCTCGACAGCGGCAAAGTGACTTTCTTCTCGCGCACCAAACAGCGGTTGTGGACTAAAGGTGAAACCTCCGGCCATTTTCTCAATGTGGTCAGCATCACCCCGGACTGCGATAACGATACCCTGCTGGTGCTGGTAAACCCTATCGGACCAACCTGCCACCTGGGCACCAGCAGCTGCTTTGGCGACGCCAGCCACCAGTGGCTGTTCCTGTACCAGCTGGAGCAACTGCTGGCCGAACGCAAAACGGCCGACCCGCAAAGCTCCTATACCGCGAAGCTCTATGCCAGCGGCACCAAGCGTATCGCGCAGAAAGTGGGTGAAGAAGGCGTTGAGACAGCCCTGGCCGCCACCGTGAACGACCGGGCTGAACTAACCAATGAAGCCTCTGACCTGATGTATCACCTGCTGGTGCTGCTCCAGGATCAAGATCTGGACTTAACGACGGTGATTGAGAATCTGCGCCAGCGGCACAAATAAAAAAACCGGGGAAACCCGGTTTTTTTAGCTGTTACGCCCTGCTCTGATAATTGCGTAGGGCATTACGTCCTAACACGATGCCGGAGCCGACAATCCCGCCCAGCAGTACCGCCAGAACAAGCACCAGCGAACGTTTAGGACTGTCACGGCGGATCGGCAGGTCCGGCTTCATCACATAGCGATAGGCATGGATGGTAGTCGGATCGATCTTTAGTTTCTGAATATCGAGCAGTTTCTGTCTGTTCTGATAGTAGCTGTCGGACAACGTTAGCGGACGCGAAGATTCATGAGCGATCATAGATTGCAACGCTTCGGTACCTAACAGGAACATTGTTTCCTGAGTAACATCCTGGGTTTGCTGGATTTTTGGCGTGGTAATGTTGGCCGCTTCAGCATACTTCAGGGCTTCCGTGATCTGTCTGATTCGCAGGTCTTTTTGTTCCTGAGCAATGGTCTGCTGGTTACCCAGCACATCGTTCAAGCTGGTGACCTGCTGCTTGATGTTATCGTTAAGATCAACTTCAAGCTCTTTTTGAATTAGTTCATCAATCTGCTGAATATATTGCGCCACCTGCTTTTGCGCCGCTTCAGCCGAGTTGCCCACATATTTAATACTTAGAGGCATCTCCTGGCCTTTAACGGTAGGCTCGATAGTCAGCGTTTCCGGGACAGCACCGTTTTCCAGCGTCTGGGATAATGCGGAGAAGGAGGCGTTATAACGCGTGATTACGCTTGCCTGAATCTCAGTGAGTTTCGGCGCATTACTACCATAAAGGATATTAAGCGCGTTACTGTAACTGCCAATTTGGGCTGCATCAGGTTGGGTGATGATCGCGGTAGAGGTCCACTTCTCTTTGGCAAAGGCCAAGTACAGGCCGGCAATCACAAGGGCGATGGCGACAAACACAGCAATAAGCCATTTCCCACGCCACAGCTGCACCAAAAGATCCATCAAATCAATCTGTTCAGGGTCATTGCTTCGCATGACCGCGTTATTGTTGTTGTGCGTCATATAATCCTTAGAAGGCCAAAAAGCGCAAATAATAAAGTTTCAGATATAGTTTATCGATTGTTTTCGGATTTTCTATAGGAATCCGATGAGGCATAACGAAAATATGATGTTTGGTTACCCTGCGCATCGCGTTATCATACCGCAAATCCGGTATTTAACGCACCGGACATGATGAGTAACAGATGAGGACAGTTATGAAATTTCTGGTCACTGGCGCAGCAGGCTTTATCGGCGCTCATGTCAGCAAGCGGCTCCTGGATGCCGGACATCAGGTTGTGGGTATCGACAACCTCAATGACTATTACGATGTGAACCTGAAGCAGGCGCGTCTTGATCTGCTCACCTCCGCGAACTTTAGCTTCCATAAGCTTGAACTGGCCGATCGCGACGGTATGGCGGCCCTCTTCGCCGCTGAAAAATTTGACCGGGTGATCCATCTCGCCGCGCAGGCAGGCGTACGCTACTCCCTGGATAATCCACACGCCTACGCAGAAGCTAACCTGGTCGGCCATCTGAACGTACTGGAAGGCTGCCGTCACAATAAGGTCCAGCACCTGCTGTACGCATCATCAAGTTCGGTCTATGGCCTGAACCGCAAAATGCCTTTCTCGACCGATGATTCCGTTGACCACCCGGTATCGCTCTACGCCGCGACCAAAAAAGCCAACGAACTGATGTCCCACACCTACTCCCATCTTTACGGGCTGCCAACGACCGGTCTGCGCTTCTTTACCGTTTATGGGCCGTGGGGTCGTCCGGATATGGCGCTGTTTAAGTTCACTAAAGCCATGGTGGAAGGTAAGAGTATCGATGTTTATAACTTCGGTAAGATGAAGCGTGACTTCACCTATATCGATGATATTGCTGAAGCCATTGTTCGCCTGCAGGATGTGATCCCTCAGGCAGACAGTGAATGGACGGTTGAGTCCGGCTCTCCGGCCACCAGTTCCGCGCCGTATCGCGTTTATAACATCGGCAACAGCTCCCCCGTGGAGCTGATGGACTACATTACCGCGCTGGAGGAGGCGTTAGGCATTGAAGCTGACAAAAACATGATGCCGATTCAGCCTGGCGACGTGCTGGAGACCAGCGCGGATACCACCGCGCTGTATGAGGTCATCGGCTTTAAACCGCAGACCTCGGTGAAAGATGGCGTGAAAAACTTTGTTGACTGGTATCGCGAGTTTTACAAGGCGTAAAAAAAGCCCGGCGATAATGCCGGGCTTTTTTCTGGTGCCGATGAATCAGTCGCTACCAAACAGATCGCGGGTATAGACCTTATCCGCCACGTCAGAGAGCTCTTCGGCCATCCGGTTAGAGATGATCACATCCGCTTCTTTCTTGAAAGCATCCAGGTCACGAACCACACGTGAATGGAAGAATTCATCCTCTTTCATCACCGGTTCATAAATAATAACCTGTACGCCTTTAGCCTTAATACGCTTCATGATCCCCTGAATGGAGGAGGCACGGAAGTTATCCGAGCCGCTCTTCATGATCAGACGGTACACGCCCACCACTTTCGGGTGACGCGCCAGAATGGAGTCAGCGATGAAGTCTTTACGCGTCCGGTTAGCATCCACAATGGCAGAGATTAAATTGTTTGGTACGGATTGATAGTTAGCCAGCAGTTGCTTGGTGTCTTTCGGCAGGCAATAGCCGCCATAACCGAAGGACGGATTGTTATAATGGTTGCCGATACGCGGGTCGAGGCACAGGCCTTCGATGATC
>NZ_JBBCPK010000182.1:0-4117 GCF_037150775.1 Leclercia sp. M50 | reverse complement strand
GGCACATCCTTTCCTTTAACCAATGTGAAAGGCCAGTGCACCACACAATCTGAAAAATAGCTGGCTAGGGTTCCGGTTCACATATGTGGATGACTGGTCCAAGAGCTGGCGACCTCTGAGAGGTTACACGGCGGGACAAAAGCCCGGGAGACAGCAGCACCCACGGTGTCGCGCTGCCCCCTAATTTTGTGCCACTCAGAGGTCAAGCATGAAGAAAACGCCATTACTCCGCACCCTCGTATTGACGCTGGCGATGCTGGTCAGTCTCCCCACCTTTGCCGCCGTCAAAAAAGAGTTCAACGTCTGCTGGACCATCTACGCCGGGTGGATGCCCTGGGGCACTATCAGCACCAGCAAAATCATCGATAAATGGGCCGATAAATACGGCATCAAGATCAACGTCGTACAGCTCAACGACTACATCGAGTCCATCAACCAGTACACCGCCGGCCAGTTTGACGGCTGCACAATGACCAACATGGATGCCCTGACCATTCCGGCGGCGGGCGGCGTGGACACCTCGGCACTGATCCTCGGCAGCTACTCGGAAGGCAACGACGGCGTGGTGATGAAGGGCGAGGGCAAAACCCTTAATGACCTGAAAGGGATGAAAATCTACCTGCCGGAGCTCTCCGTTTCCCACTATCTGCTGGTGCGCGGGCTGGAGAAGGCCGGTCTGGCAGAGAAAGATGTCACCGTGGTCAACACCTCGGATGCGGATATCGTCTCCGCCTTCGGCACCGACAGCGTGCAGGCCGCCGTCGCCTGGAATCCGCAGCTCTCCGTTATTAAAGGCACGCCAAAAACCACCGAGGTGTTCAGCTCTTCTCAGGTGCCGGGTGAGCTGATTGACATGATGGTGGTTAACAGCGAAACCCTGAAGGATAACCCGGCGCTGGGCAAAGCCCTTACCGGGGCATGGTACGAAATGATGGGCCTGATGAAAGCCCAGGATGCCACTGCCCTTAATGCGATGGCGGCAGCGTCCGGCACCGATCTGACGGGCTATCAGGCGCAACTGAAAACCACCCACCTGTTCTACACCCCGCAGGAGAACCTGGCGTTTGTCACCTCACCGGAGCTGGCAAAAACCATGCAGCGGGTGGCGGCCTTCTCCTTTGATAAAGGGCTGTTGGGTGAGGGGGCGCAGAGCGCCGACTTCATCGGCATGCGTTTTCCGGGTGACGTTACCCAGGGCGATGCGGGCAATGTAAAGCTGCGCTTTGATGACAGCTTCGTGAAAATGGCCGCCGCAGGCCAGCTGTGATGACGGACGGAGTCTCCATGCGACAGATTAATCGCCATCCCACCTCCGGCATGCGGCTGATGCTTGTGATGTTGCCGTTTGTCCTGCTGTTGGCGGCCTACTTTTTCGGCTCAGCGGTGCGGCTGGACGCCAACCCACACGACAAGCTGCTGCCCGGCCTGCAACAGATGCTGGATGCGATCTCCCGGATGGCCTTCACCCCGGACAAGCGCAGCGGTGAGTACCTGTTCTGGGTCGATACCCTGGTGAGTCTGGCCCGCCTGCTGGTGGGGCTGGCGATTGCGTCGCTTATTGGCCTCTGCATTGGCGTCACCGCCGGGGTCTTCCCCATGTGGCGCGCCTCGCTCTCGCCGCTGATGACGGTGCTGTCGATGATCCCGCCTCTGGCGATTTTGCCGGTGCTGTTTATCGTCTTCGGTCTGGATGAGCTGTCGAAAATCATGCTGATTGTGATCGGCATTACCCCGATGCTGGCCCGGGATCTGGAGCACCGCGCCTGTGAAATCCCACCGGAAATTCTGATCAAAGCCCAGACGCAGGGGGCCAACAGCTGGACCCTGGTGCTGCGGGTGGTACTGCCGCAGCTGCTCTCGCGCCTGCTCACCTCCCTGCGCCTGCTGCTCGGTTCCGCGTGGTTATTCCTTATCTCAGCGGAGGCCATCTCTTCGACTGCCGGGCTGGGATACCGCATTTTCCTCGTGCGCCGCTATATGGCCATGGATGTGATTATCCCTTACGTCCTGTGGATCACGCTGCTGGCCTGGCTGATGGATCTGGCCCTGCGCCAGCTGCACCAGCGCTGTTTCCCGTGGGCAGAAGGAGGCAAAGCATGAGTTTTATCACCATCAACAATATCTGGCAGGAGTATGGCGACCACGTGGTGCTGGAGCGTCTGAATCTGCAGATCAAAGAGGGCGAGTTCTGCTCGATGGTCGGCGCGTCCGGCTGCGGGAAATCGACCTTTCTGCGTCTGCTCCTCGGCCAGGAAAAACCGAGCCGGGGCACTATCACCCTCGACGGTAAACGCCTGGTCGCCGAGCCGGACAGTCACCGGGGCGTGGTGTTCCAGCGTTACTCCGTCTTTCCGCACCTCAGCGTGCTTGATAATGTCGCCATCGGCCTCGAACTGCCGCAATCTCCGCTGCTCGGACGGCTTTTTGGTGCAAAAAAACGCGCTGCGCGGGAACAGGCGGCAGAGATGCTGAAAAAAGTGGGGCTTGGTCATGCGCTGGATAAATACCCGGCGCAGCTCTCCGGCGGGATGCAGCAGCGCCTTGCCATCGCTCAGGCCTTCATTATGCAGCCCCGGGTGTTGCTGCTGGATGAGCCCTTTGGCGCGCTCGATCCGGGCATCCGCAAAGAGATGCATGCGCTGCTGCTGCAGCTGTGGGGCGAAACCCGCATGACGGTCTTTATGGTCACCCACGATCTCTCCGAAGGCTTCAACCTCGGCACCCGCCTGCTGGTATTCGACAAAGTGCGCCTCGATCCGCAGGCCCCGAATGCCTACGGGGCGCGCATTACCTACGACATTCCGCTCAACGAGACTCGGCTCTCCAGCCTGAGCGGTTCAACTCCCGACAACGTTTATGCCTTAAGGGGTTAACGCTATGACGACGACTTTACGTGAAGAGATCCTGCCGGGCGGCGGCCACCTCTCCTTTGTGCTTAAGCGCGGGCAGATCCTGCGCATGACCGACCCCGACGGCGGGGCGAACGTCAGCCTGATGATGCTCAACGCCCATGAGAAGAGCGAGCGCCTGAACCTGCCGGACACCCTGAAAGGCCAGCACACCGCGCGCCTGACCGCCGGGCACTGCTTCTACTCCGACATGGGCCGCGTCCTGGCGGGCATCATTGCCGATACCTGCGGCTGGCACGACCCGTTTGGCGGCGTACTCAATGCCGCCGAAGCCACCGAGAAATATGGCCAGGGGCGCTATCAGGAGCTGCGCAACGGCTTCTTTCGCAACGGCACCGATAACCTGCTGGTGGAGATGGGCAAATGGGATCTCAATCTCGAAGATCTGCTGATGGTGGTCAACTTCTTCAGCAAAGTGACGGTGGACAAACGGGGCCGGTTCAGCTTCCACAGCGGCCATTCACAGCCGGGCAGCTACGTGGAGCTGTTCGCCCCGATGGACACCCTGGTGGTGATGACCGCGCTGCAACATCCGATGGACCCGTCCAGAGAGTACGCCCCGCGTCCGGTGCAGCTGAGCTGGCGGCAGGCGGAAGATGAAGACGCGGCGATAAACGCGCTGCTGACGCGCCCTGAAAACGGCCGCGCCATCGCCAATACCCAACTTTTCGCCCTGTAAGGAGCCTGATGATGACAGTCGCCAGCGAAAAAGATGTGCAACACGCCAGCTTCCGCCATGTGATCCCGGCGGGGGAGCCCTACCTGTTTGAAGTGAAAAAAGGCCAGACCCTGCGCCTGCTGGATCTGGAGGGCAACCAGGCGGTGGATACGCTGTTTTATAACGCCGATAACCCGCGGGAGCGCTACGACGCCCAGCGCACCCTGCGCCGGCAGAACAACGCTTATCTGACCACCGGGAGCGTACTTTACTCCAACCTCGGCAACCCGCTGCTGACCATCGTGGCGGATACCTGCGGACGGCACGACACCCTCGGCGGCGCCTGCGCCCAGGAGAGCAACACCGTGCGTTACGCCCTCGACAAGCGCCATATGCACAGCTGCCGGGATAACTTCCTCTGCGCCTGTCTGCACGATGGCCGCCTGCAAAAGCGCGATATCGGGGCCAACATCAACTTCTTTATGAACGTGCCGGTGACCCCCGAGGGCGGGCTGACCTTTGCCGATGGCTTCTCCGCACCGGGTAAATA
>NZ_JBBCPK010000181.1:0-4154 GCF_037150775.1 Leclercia sp. M50 | reverse complement strand
ATCTTTTTCCCGATCCGCTGGTTATGCCTATGGAGTAACGCCGCTGGCGGAGTATAAGCGCACCACAAGGGGGTGAGCATGAAACCGCTGCTGGATGTCCTTATTATCCTTGATGCACTGGAAAAAGAGGGGAGCTTTGCCGCAGCCTCGGCGAAGCTCTTTAAAACCCCTTCAGCGCTCAGCTACACCGTTCACAAGCTTGAAAGCGATCTTAATATTCAGATCCTTGACCGTACCGGCCACCGGGCGCGTTTCACCCGCACCGGGCAAATGCTGCTGGAAAAAGGGCGGGAAGTGCTGCACTCAGTACGCGAGCTGGAAAAGCAGGCCGTCAAACTGCATCAGGGCTGGGAAAATGAGCTGGTAATCGGCGTAGACGACACCTTTCCCTTTTCACTGCTCTCGCCGCTGATTGAAGCCTTCTATCAGCGACACAGCGTTACCCGGCTTAAGTTTATCAACGGCGTCCTCGCGGGCTCGTGGGAAGCGCTGGTGCAGGGGCGGGCAGATATCGTCGTCGGCGCATTACACGAACCGCCCCAGCTCAGTGAATTTGGTTTTGCCTGTCTGGGGCAGCTCGAACAGGTCTTCGTCATTGCCCCGCACCATCCTTTAGCCCAGGAGCCAGAGCCAATTAACCGTCGGGTCATTAAAAGCTACCGTGCCATCGTGGTGGGCGACAGCGCTTTGCCTGGCTGCACCGCGTCATCGCAGCTGCTCGACGATCAGGAAGCCATTACCGTTTTCGATTTTAAAACCAAACTGGAACTGCAAATAAGCGGCTTAGGCTGCGGTTACCTTCCGCGTTATTTAGCTCAGCGTTTTATCGAAAGTGGGGCGTTAATTGAGAAGCAGGTGATGGCGCAATCCAGTTATGATTCAGTATGGATAGGCTGGAATGAACAAACTGCCGGCCTCGCCAGTGCCTGGTGGCGGCAGGAAATTTTAGCAAATAGTGCTATTGCTGCTGTTTATGCCCAAAGCGAAGCCGGAAAATCAAGCAATTAGTATGAATTATTGTTTCAAATTGCCGTCGTACCCTTGCCTTTTCGCCTCAAACCAGGGCAAAATGCGCCGCTGCAAACATATAAATAATCGACGATATAAAAGGCGTCGGTTATTTTTTTTTGCATGTAAGAAAATCATTTAAATCCAAGAGGCCGGGCTTCGTACCGGATAGATATTTACTAAAATCCGACAGTTGTTGTCGCTGAGGAAGAAAGAAATGGGGCAATCATTCGCTTACGTGGCGGTATTCACCGTAAAGGAGAATAACTATGTCGCATAACGCAACTCCAAAAACCTCTCGCGTGGAATTACGTAAAACGCTTACGTTGATTCCGGTTGTTATGATGGGCCTTGCCTATATGCAGCCGATGACGCTGTTTGATACATTCGGTATCGTATCAGGCCTCACTGACGGTCACGTTGCAACGGCGTATGCCTTTGCGCTGGTCGCGATCCTCTTTACTGCGCTGAGCTACGGCAAGCTGGTTCGCCGCTTCCCGTCCGCAGGCTCTGCGTACACCTATGCTCAGAAGTCCATTAGCCCGGCTGTTGGCTTTATGGTGGGCTGGTCATCACTGCTGGACTACCTGTTCATGCCGATGATCAACATTCTGCTGGCAAAAATTTACTTCGAAGCGCTGGTGCCTTCCGTGCCGTCGTGGATCTTCGTTGTGGCGCTGGTGGCCTTTATGACCATCTCTAACCTGCGCAGCATCAAGACCGTTGCCAACTTCAATACCCTGATCGTTATCCTGCAGATGGCGATTGTGGCGGTCATTGTCGGTCTGATCATCTACGGCGTTTCTCACGGTGAAGGTGCGGGTACGCTGGTAAGCTCACGTCCGTTCTGGTCTGAAGATGCGCATGTTGTGCCAATGATCACCGGTGCGACGATCCTCTGCTTCTCGTTCCTGGGCTTCGATGGTATCTCTTCTCTGTCTGAAGAGACGAAAGACGCAGAGCGTGTCATCCCGCGAGCTATCTTCCTGACGGCGCTGCTGGGCGGCATCATCTTTATCGGTGCGTCTTACTTCCTGCAGCTCTACTTCCCGGATATCTCTCGCTTCAAAGATCCGGACGCGTCACAGCCAGAAATCATGCTCTATGTTGCGGGTAAAACCTTCCAGTGGGGCGTGCTGATCTTCTCCAGCGTTACCGTACTGGCATCCGGCATGGCGGCGCACGCGGGCGTTTCTCGTCTGATGTATGTCATGGGCCGCGACGGCGTATTCCCGACGCGCTTCTTCGGTTATGTTCATCCGAAATGGCGTACCCCAGCATGGAACGTGCTGCTGGTCGGTGCGATTGCGCTGCTGGCGATTAACTTTGACCTGGTTACCGCTACCGCCCTGATTAACTTCGGTGCGCTGGTTGCCTTTACCTTTGTTAACCTCTCCGTGATCTCGCAGTTCTGGATCCGTGAGAAGCGCAACAAAACGCTGAAAGACCACTTCAACTATCTGCTTCTGCCGGTCTGTGGCGCGCTGACCGTAGGTGCG
The DNA here is from genome assembly GCF_037150775.1 of Leclercia sp. M50. Taxonomy (NCBI): domain Bacteria; kingdom Pseudomonadati; phylum Pseudomonadota; class Gammaproteobacteria; order Enterobacterales; family Enterobacteriaceae; genus Leclercia; species Leclercia sp. M50. Next base: position 1,647 of record NZ_JBBCPK010000181.1, on the reverse strand, counting down.
CTGTGGATCAACCTGGAAGAGAGCTCCATGGTTCTGGGTCTGATCTGGGGTGGTATTGGTCTGGTTTACCTGGCATGTGTGACTAAAAGCTTCCGCAACCCGGTACCGCAGTACGAAGACGTCGCCTGATTAATAGACCACAAAACCCGTAGGCCCGCGCAAGCGTAGTGCCGACGGGCAAAAAAAAGCCGGAGACATCGCCTCCGGCTTTTTTGCTTTATCAGGTCACACTATCTCCTGCGCATACTGATACAGCGCTTTCAGCAGTGCCTGCTTCTCCGCATTGCCTTCGTACTCACCGTAGAGCATCTCCAGCTCCTGGGCATAAGCCTGTAAATACTCCGGCGTAAAGACGTTACGGCGATGCTGCAACCAGCGCTCCTGCTCGGCCTCATCCAGCGTGCCGGGGAAATTTCGCGCGCGGTAGTTAAACATCAGCTTCCTGATACGCTCATCCACAAAGGTAATGTCCAGTGCGGGCAGGTTGCGGGGATCGGTCTGCAAAATGATATTCATGGCATTGCGGTCCGCATCGCTGAAAAAGCCGTTATAGAGCTGGGCATCGACATTCTCAGAAGGAATAAATGGTTCCGCTTCAGCGAAAATCGCCACCGCTTTTTCCCGCACCTGCGGGTTTTCCCGCAGCAGCTTCAGGTTAGCCAGGCAGCGTTGACGATCGATGCCCAACCGCTCGGCATCGATCGGGCGCAGGGTGTTGGCTGGCGCCAGCACCGGACACTTATTGATATGCACCAGCTTCACCGGTACGGCGGCATCGTCACCCAGCGCTTCTTTCGGCGTATACAAACGCTCGCGAAGCTGGTCGCTGTCGAGCGTCAGCAGCGGGGTAATATCGCCAGCCAGATCCACCATAATCACCGCGTTGCGGTTGTCCGGATGCCAGGCCAGCGGGGCGACCCAGCTGGTGTTGCCTCGCCAGGCGCCAAACATCCCGGAGATGTGCATCAGCGGTTTCATCTGCGGCACATCAATCAGAGTGGTTAATTTTTGCTTGCTGCGATGGCTTAGCAGATATTCAAACAGCTTCGGCTGTCGGGTCTTAACCAGCTTCGCCATCGCAATGGTGGCATACACATCCGCCATGGCATCATGGGCATTACTGTGTTCAATGCCGTTCGCGCGGGTCAGATGCTCCAGACGGAAGCTGGGTAGGCCGTCGTCGTTTTCCGGCCAGTTAATCCCCTCCGGACGCAGGGCGTAGCAGGCGCGCATCACGTCGAGCAGATCCCAGCGCGAATTACGATTTTGCCAGCTCCAGGCGTAGGGATCGTAGAAGTTACGGTAAAAAATATGGCGGGTTACTTCATCATCGAAGCGCACGTTGTTGTAGCCCACCACGCAGGTGTTAGGCACGGTGAACAGGTCGTGAATGCGACGGGCAAACTCCGCCTCATTCACCCCTTTCTCGCGGGCCTCCTGCGGCGTAATACCGGTCACCATCACCGCCCCCGGCTGGGGTAAATAGTCATCGGCCGGTTTGCAATAGAATACCTCCGGCTCGCCAATAACGTTGAAATCCGCATCGGTGCGGATGGCAGCAAACTGGGCAGGGCGATCCAGCGAAGGGCTGGTGCCGAAGGTTTCGTAATCGTGGAATAAAAAAGTCGGGCGCGCGGCGGAGTCAGA
>NZ_JBBCPK010000180.1:0-4330 GCF_037150775.1 Leclercia sp. M50 | reverse complement strand
GTTGCCTGCCAGGTGGAGGGGATGTTTGTCCAGATGATGCTGAAAAGCATGCGTGAAGCCCTGCCAAAAGATGGCATCTTCAGCAGCGACTCGACGCGTCTGTACACCAGCATGTATGACCAGCAGATTGCGCAGCAGATGACTGCCGGTAAAGGGTTGGGGCTTGCCGATGTGATCGTTAAGCAGATGGCGGCCGCGCAGGGCGTGCCGCCAGAAGAGGCACCGCAGCAGGTGCCGATGAAGTTCGATCTGGAAAGGGTCACCAGCTATCAAAACCAGGCCCTGACGCAGATGGTGCGTAAAGCGGTGCCGAAGGTGCCTGAGAGCAATGATGAACCCCTCACCGGCGACAGCAAAGACTTCCTGGCGCAGCTCTCCCTGCCGGCGCGTCTCGCCAGCCAGCAGAGTGGGGTGCCGCATCACCTGATCCTCGCCCAGGCGGCGCTGGAGTCGGGCTGGGGACAACGGCAGATCCGCCGTGAGAACGGTGAGCCGAGCTTTAACATCTTTGGGGTGAAGGCCTCGGGGAGCTGGAAAGGGCCGACTACCGAGATCACCACCACCGAGTATGAAAACGGCGAAGCGAAGAAGATCAAAGCCAAATTCCGCGTCTACAGCTCCTATCTCGAGGCACTTTCAGACTATGTCGGCCTGTTGAGTCGTAACCCGCGCTATGCGGCCGTGACCCAGGCTGCGACGGCAGAGCAGGGTGCGCAGGCGTTGCAGAACGCGGGCTACGCCACCGATCCACAGTATGCCCGCAAGCTGACCAGCATGATTCAGCAGCTGAAAGCGATGGGTGAGAAGGTCAGCAAAGCCTACAGCAACGATATCGAAAATCTGTTCTGAAAGTTCTCAAGTCCGGCTGGGGCCTGCCGATAATCTCCAGCAGGACTCATGTCTGAAAGTATAAAAGGAACCCCCATGTCCAGTTTGATCAACAGCGCCATGAGTGGCCTCAGTGCAGCACAGGCTGCGCTGAATACCGCCAGTAATAACATTTCGAGCTACAACGTGACGGGCTATACCCGTCAGACGACGGTGCTGAGTGCCTCAAACAGCACGCTGACGGGCGGCGGTTGGGTTGGCAACGGCGTGTATGTCTCTGGGGTACAACGCGAATATGATGCATTCATTACCAACCAGCTGCGCACCGCGCAGAACCAGAGCAGTGCCCTGACGACCCGCTACCAGCAGATGTCCAAAATTGACGACATTCTCTCTGGCAGCACCAACAGCCTGGCGACCACCCTGCAGGGTTTCTTTACCAGTCTGCAGACTCTGGTGAGCAACGCCGAAGATCCGGCGGCGCGCCAGACGGTACTGGGCAAGGCTGATGGTCTGGTGAACCAGTTCAAGGTGAACGATCAGTATCTGCGGGATCAGGATAAGCAGATCAACACCGCTATCGGTACCAGCGTTGATCAGATCAACAACTACGCTAAACAGATTGCCAACCTGAACGATCAGATTTCCCGCCTGACCGGCGTGGGCGCGGGCGCATCCCCGAACAATCTGCTCGACCAGCGTGACCAGCTGGTCAGCGAGCTGAACCAGATCGTGGGGGTTGAAGTCTCCGTTCAGGATAGCGGCACCTATAACGTCTCCTTTGGCAATGGCTACAACCTGGTTCAGGGCAGCACCGCTAATCAGCTGGCGGCCGTGAAGTCGAGCGCCGATCCATCCCGCACTACGGTGGCGTTTGTTGACGGCGCCTCGGGCCCCGTTGAGATCCCGGAAAAACTGCTGACCAGCGGCTCTCTGGGCGGCATGTTGACTTTCCGTACCGAAGAGCTCGACGCGGCACGTAACACTCTTAACCAGCTGGCGCTCTCTTTCGCTAACGAGATGAACACCCAGCATGCCAAAGGTTTCGACGCCGAAGGCACTGCCGGCGGTGAGTTGTTCAAAATCGGTGCTCCGGCGGTACTGGGAAACACCAAAAATACCGGTTCGGCCTCGGTCACCGCGGCGATTAACGTGGCAGACAGCGCTAAAGTGCAGGCCACCGACTACAAGATGGAGTTTGATAGCGGCAGCTGGAAGATCACCCGTCTTTCCGATAAAACCACCGTCAACCCAACTGTCGACGGCAACGGTAATTTATCCTTTGATGGCCTGACGGTGAACGTATCGGGCGCGGCGAATAACAAAGACAGCTTTATCGTTAAGCCTGTCGTCAATGCCATCGTCAATATGGATGTGGCGATTAGCGATGAGTCTAAACTGGCGCTGGCGTCTGACGCCACCGGCGGTGAAAGCGATAACCGCAACGGCCAGGCGCTGCTTAATCTGCAGAACAGCAAAGTGGTCGGCGGCAACAAGAGTTTTAACGATGCGTATGCCTCGTTGGTCAGCACCGTCGGCAGCAAAACCGCGACGCTGAAAACCAGCAGCACCACCCAGGCAAACGTGACGACGCAGCTGAGCAACCAGCAGCAGTCGATCTCCGGGGTTAACCTCGATGAAGAGTATGGCAACCTCCAGCGCTACCAGCAGTACTACCTGGCCAATGCCCAGGTACTGCAAACCGCCAGCACGCTCTTTGACGCGTTAATCAATATTCGCTAAGGCCGAGGTGAACGATGCGTATTAGCACCCAGATGATGTACCAGCAGAACATGCGTGGGATCACCGACTCCCAGAGCAAGTGGCTGAGCTACGGTGAGCAGATGTCCACCGGTAAACGTGTTAACCGTCCTTCTGACGATCCTATTGCTGCTTCGCAGGCGGTAGTATTGTCCCAGGCGCAGGCGCAAAACAGCCAGTATACGCTGGCCCGCTCTTTTGCCTCCCAGCGAGTCGGGCTGGAAGAGAGCGTTCTGGGCCAGGTGACCACTGCGCTGCAATCAGCACAGGATAAAATTGTTTATGCCGGAAACGGCTCTCTGAGTGATAACGACCGCAGTTCCATTGCCACCGATCTGCAGGGTATCCGCGATCAGCTCTTGAACCTGGCAAACAGTACCGATGGCAACGGACGCTATATTTTTGCCGGTTATAAAACGGATGCTCCGGCATTCGATCAGGCAACCGGAAAGTATGATGGCGGCGACACGCCGATCAGGCAGCAGGTCGATTCCGCGCGTAACATGCAGATCAGCCATACCGGCCTGGAAGTGTTTGAATCTTTCACCAGCAATGCCGCGCCAGAACCTGATGGCTCTGCCCCGGAAAAGAATTTGTTCAAAATCCTGGATAACGTGATTGCGGCTTTGAAAACGCCAGTCAGCGGCGATCAGGGCAAGAGTGATCAACTGACTCTGGACATTGATAAAGCAAACCGCGGATTACGTAATTCCCTTGATAACGTGCTGACAGTGCGCGCTGACCTGGGCACCAAACTGACTGAACTCGATGCACTCGATACGCTGGGCAGTGACCGGGCGTTAGGCCAGACCCAGCAGATGAGCGACCTGGTGGACGTTGACTGGAACTCGGCTATCTCATCTTATGTGATGCAGCAGGCGGCGCTTCAGGCATCTTATAAAGCATTCAGCGATATGCAGGGTATGTCTCTGTTCCAGTTGAATAAATAACTGACTTGACCTTTAGAACATGGCTTGAAACTGGTTATGTTCTGTATGCCCAATCCGTTTTGCGGATTGGGCTTTTTTTTCAGGAATTTTGCAGGGCCGATGAACGGGTGCGGACGTTTTCAGTCATACGGATAATCAGCGCCACGCCTGCTGTAATGGTCGCCAGCGCAATAACGCCCGGCCAACCGGCCATGGTATAGAGCTGACTGCCGAGCGCGGAACCTAACGCCATCCCGATAAACACACCGGTAAAGAGCAGAGCGTTCAGACGGCCACGGGCCTGGGGCTCAAGGCTATAAACCAGGTTCTGGTGAGCCACCAGGCTCGACTGCAGACCGAGATCAAAACCTACCGCGGCAACGGCAATCAGGATCAGCTGGCCCTGTACACCTAATGCCGGCATGAAAAACATCAGGGCGAAGGAGACGGTTACCAGCGCGGCACCCAGCTGAGTGACTTTACCAGCGCCCAGTTTATCCGCCAGACCGCCAGCGAGTGGCGCGGCCAGAGCGCCTGCGGCACCGGCAATGCCATAGCCACCGGCAACGGCGCTGCCAAGACCGTAGTGTTCCATCAGCATCACCGCGAGGGTAGACCAGAAGGCGCTAAAGGCGATGGAGAGAAAACCCTGTGCCAGTGCGGCGCGGCGCAGAGCGGGGTAGCGACGCCACAGGTGTGCCATGGAGCGCATCAGCTGCGGATAACGCAGGTTCGACGGCACCGCGAAGCGGGGCAGAATAAACCACATTACGGCGGCGAGGATCGCAATACTGCCTGCCGCCAGCTGGTAC
>NZ_JBBCPK010000179.1:0-4346 GCF_037150775.1 Leclercia sp. M50 | reverse complement strand
ATCGGGATCGGATTCCGTAAAGTCGCTGCCCGGTAACATCAGCGAGGTGGAGAGCATCGGCTCGCCCAGCGTCTCGAGAAGCGCCTGAGCAATCGGGTTTGACGGCACGCGCATCCCGATGGTTTTACGTTTTTCCTGCAGCAGGCGGCGCGGCACCTCTTTCGTCCCCTTGAGGATAAAAGTGTAATTACCCGGCGTGTTATTTTTGATCAACCGAAACGCCACGTTATCCACGTAGGAGTAGGTCGATAACTCAGAGAGATCGCGGCACATCAGGGTAAAGTTATGCCCGTTAGGCAGGTTGCGGATCCGGCAGATACGCTCCATCGCGTTTTTGTCTTCGATCTTACAGCCCAGCGCATAGCCTGAGTCAGTTGGATAGACAATAACGCCACCCTTACGCACGATCTCCACGGCCTGATTAATCAAACGCGGCTGCGGATTGTCAGGATGGATATAAAAAAATTGGCTCATACTACCCTCTCTTCAATTGGCGTTGGCTGCTCCCAGAGGTGCCACACCGGCTCGACACCGGCGGGTAACCAGAGCTTGCGTCCCAGCTCTATCCAGGGACAAGGCTGATGAAAATCAGAGCCCTGGGAGGCAAAGAGTCCATACTGGCGGGCATATTCAGCCAGCTGACTGCGCTCGTTGGGTGCCTGCTGACACTGAGCGACTTCCATCGCCTCTCCGCCGTGTTCGGCAAAGTAAGCCAGCAGACGTTTCAGCCATTTGGCGGAAAGGTTATACCGCCCCGGATGGGCCAGTACCGCCTTACCACCAGAATGATGAATGACATCAATAGCTTGTTCTATTGTACACCACTGGGGAGGAACGTATCCGGTTTTCCCGCGGGCGAGATATTTTTTAAACACATCCGCGATGTTATTCGCTTTCCCGGCTTCAATCAGAAAACGGGCAAAGTGGGCGCGGGTCACCGCCCCGCCATTCGCCAGACGCAGGGCCCCTTCCCACGCGCCGGGAATATGCGCTTTCTCCAGACGTTCGGCGATCATCTCTGCCCGCTGTACACGCCGCATCTTTTGTTCATCCAGGAACGCACAGAGGGTCGGGTTCTCAATATCGATGTTTAACCCGACGATATGGATCTCGTGGTTTTCCCAGACGGTGGAAATCTCCACGCCGGTGATTAAGGTCAGGGGCAATCCGCTGCGGGCAATTTCCGCCCGCGCGGCCGCAATGGCCTCGGTGGTGTCGTGATCGGTAATGGCCAGCGTACCCACGCGCATCTCATGGGCACGATGGACAAGCTCTTCAGGCGTAAGCAGGCCATCGGAGGCCTGGGTATGGCTGTGTAAATCATAAATCACTGCGTAATTCGTGTCGCTCAAAGCGGCTCCCGTCACTGCTCGTCAATATCTGCGCCGCCATCATAACGGCATGTGGTGAAATTCTGAAATCGGGGGTTGACAATAAGCTATCGAACTAGTTAACTAGTACGCAAGTTCACTCAACGAGGTATCTGGAAATGACCGCACATTTTTCTCTGCATAGCTGGTGGCGCACCTCCTGAATTGTCGGGCAGTGTCGTACGTCTGCGTCATGCATACAGATACCTGGCCCGCCACTGAGCGGGCTTTTTTATGAACAGAATAAAGAGAACAACATAATGCAAACAGCCAAACCGAACCTTGAACTGCTGACCCGTGAGGCGGCCTATCGCCACAATCCCACAGCCCTGTTCCATCAGGTGTGTGGCGCCCGTCCTGCCACGCTGCTGCTGGAGTCGGCGGATATCGACAGTAAAGACGATCTGAAAAGCCTGCTGCTGGTCGACAGCGCCCTGCGCATCACCGCCCTGGGCGATACCGTCACCCTGAAGGCGCTTTCTGAAAACGGTGCGGCCCTGCTGTCGCTGCTGGATGATGTCCTGCCCGCGGGCATTGAGAACGAACATCGCCCGGACCAGCGGATCCTGCACTTCCCGCCGGTGAGCCAGCTGCTGGATGAAGATGCCCGCCTCTGTTCTCTGTCGGTGTTTGATGCCTTCCGCCTGCTGCAAAACCTGGTGAACGTACCGGAAAGCGAGCGCGAAGCGATGTTCTTCGGCGGGCTGTTTGCCTATGACCTGGTGGCCGGTTTCGAAGAGCTGCCGGAGCTTGAGCAGGGCAACCGCTGCCCGGACTACTGCTTCTACCTGGCGGAAACCTTACTGGTGATCGACCACCAGAAAAAATACACCCGCATTCAGGCCAGCCTGTTTACCCCGTTACTGGCGGAGAAGCAGCGCCTGGAGCAGCGCATCGCCCAGCTGCAGGAGCAGATGAATGAAGCCCCGCCGGAACTGCCGGTGCAGCGCGTGGAGCAGATGCGTTGCGACGTCAGCCAGACGGACGACGAGTATGGCGTGGTGGTGCGCCAGATGCAGAAAGCCATTCGCGCAGGCGAGATCTTCCAGGTGGTGCCGTCCCGTCGTTTCTCCCTGCCCTGCCCGTCTCCGCTGGCGGCCTACGACGTGCTGAAGAAAAGCAACCCCAGCCCCTACATGTTCTTTATGCAGGATAACGATTTTACGCTGTTCGGCGCCTCGCCGGAGAGCTCCCTGAAGTACGACGCCACCAGCCGCCAGATTGAAATCTATCCCATTGCCGGAACCCGTCCGCGCGGTCGTCGCGCCGACGGCTCACTGGACCGCGATCTGGACAGCCGCATTGAGCTGGAGATGCGCACCGACCAGAAAGAGATGTCCGAGCACCTGATGCTGGTGGACCTGGCCCGTAATGACCTGGCGCGCATCTGCACCCCGGGCAGCCGTTACGTCGCCGACTTAACCAAAGTGGACCGTTACTCTTTCGTGATGCATCTGGTCTCCCGCGTGGTGGGCGAGCTGCGTCAGGATCTGGACGTGCTGCACGCCTACCGCGCCTGCATGAACATGGGCACCCTGAGCGGCGCGCCGAAAGTCCGCGCCATGCAGCTGATTGCCGAGGCCGAAGGCCGTCGTCGCGGCAGCTACGGCGGCGCGGTGGGCTACTTCACCGCTCATGGCGATCTGGATACCTGTATCGTGATCCGCTCCGCCTACGTTGAAGAAGACATTGCCACCGTCCAGGCGGGCGCGGGCATCGTTTTCGACTCCGTTCCGCAGTCTGAAGCTGACGAAACCCGTAACAAGGCCCGCGCGGTACTGCGCGCCATTGCGACTGCCCATCACGCACAGGAGATTTTCTGATGGCTGACATTCTGCTGCTCGATAATATCGACTCCTTTACCTATAACCTGGCGGATCAGCTGCGTGCTAACGGTCACAACGTGGTGATTTACCGTAACCATGTCCCGGCCCAGACCTTAATCGACCGTCTGGCCACCATGCAAAACCCGGTGCTGATGCTCTCCCCGGGGCCTGGCGCGCCGAGCGAAGCAGGCTGTATGCCGGAGCTGCTGACCCGCCTGCGCGGCAAGCTGCCAATCATCGGTATCTGCCTGGGCCATCAGGCGATTGTAGAGGCTTATGGCGGCTACGTCGGCCAGGCCGGTGAGATCCTGCACGGGAAAGCCTCCAGCATTGAACACGACGGCCAGGCGATGTTTGCCGGGCTGATGAACCCGCTGCCGGTGGCGCGTTATCACTCGCTGGTGGGCAGCAATATCCCGGCGGGCCTGACTATTAATGCCCATTACAATGGGATGGTGATGGCGGTGCGTCACGACGCGGACCGGGTTTGCGGGATGCAGTTCCATCCGGAATCCATTCTGACCTCCCAGGGCGCGCGCCTGCTGGAGCAGACCCTGAACTGGGCGCTGCAGAAACTGGAGCAGACCAACACTCTGCAGCCGATTCTGGAAAAACTCTACCAGGCGCAGACCCTGAGCCAGCAGGAGAGCCACCAGCTCTTCTCCGCCGTGGTACGCGGCGAGCTGAAGCCTGAGCAGCTGGCCGCGGCGCTGGTGAGCATGAAAGTGCGCGGTGAACAGCCGCAGGAGATTGCCGGTGCCGCCACCGCCCTGCTGGAAAACGCCGCCCCGTTCCCGCGCCCGGACTACCTCTTCGCGGATATCGTCGGTACCGGCGGTGACGGCAGCAACAGCATCAACATCTCCACCGCCAGCGCCTTTGTCGCTGCCGCCTGTGGGCTGAAGGTGGCGAAGCACGGCAACCGCAGCGTCTCCAGCCGTTCCGGCTCGTCGGATCTGCTGGCCGCCTTCGGGATTAATCTGGACATGAATGCGGAGAAATCCCGCGATGCGCTGGACGAACTGGGCGTCTGCTTCCTGTTTGCACCGAAGTATCACACTGGCTTCCGCCATGCCATGCCGGTGCGTCAGCAGCTGAAGACCCGCACCCTGTTTAATGTGCTTGGACCGCTGATCAACCCGGCGCTCCC
>NZ_JBBCPK010000178.1:0-4440 GCF_037150775.1 Leclercia sp. M50 | reverse complement strand
GTGCCGCCAGCAGCTGTATACCTTTATTCGTCAGGCGGAGCGTGACGGCCTGCGTAACCTGATTATCATTCATGGTAAAGGGCGCGACGACAATTCTCACGCCAACATCGTGCGCAGCTATCTGGCGCGCTGGTTGACCGAGTTTGAGGCGGTGCAGGCCTTTTGCGTCGCCCAGCCGCACCACGGCGGCAGTGGCGCCTGTTACGTCGCGCTGCGTAAATCAGGTGAGGCGAAGCAGGAAAACTTTGAGCGTCACGCCAAGCGCAGCCGTTAGAGTATGGAAAACACCGCATTATGCTACCGCAAGTTTGGTGAGCCTGAGTCTGTTCTGCGGCGGGAAACGGCGATAAAAGCGTCGCTGAAACCGGGAGATATTCGGGTGCAGATGCTGATGGCGCCGGTCAACGCTTCGGATCTTATCCCCATTACGGGCGCTTACCGCCATCGCATTACCCTGCCTGCCGTTGCCGGATACGAAGGCGTAGGGCGAGTGATTGCCGCGCCGGACAGCGCGGCGGCGCTTATCGGCACGCGGGTTCTGCCCCTGTGTGGGGAAGGCACCTGGCAGCAGTATGTGGATTGCCCGGCGACGCTTGCGATCCCGGTTCCGGATACCATTCCTGACTCGCTGGCGGCGCGGGCGTTCATCAATCCACTGGCGGCCTGGCTGATGCTCAGCCTCTATCCCCCACAGGGGAAACGGGTGCTGTTGACTGCCGCCGGTTCGGACTGCGCCATTTTGCTGGGGCAGTGGGCGCTGCGGCAGGGCGCAACCGAGGTTTACGGCATTCACCGCTCGGCGGTACATGCCGACCGGCTGCGGGCGATGGGGATTCTCCCCGTTGCCCAGCAAGACATTGACAGCGTGCGTGCCCTCGCTGCGGCCAGCGATATTGTCTATGACGCCACCGGCGGCGAGCTGGCGCTGGCGATCCTGGGGGCGATGGACAAAAGCGCCGCCTTTGTCTGCTACGGTTTGCTCTCCGGTCAGCCCTTTGCATTACAGCGTCACTTTCCGGCGGTGCACTGGTTTCATATCCGCAACTATCTGGATGCGCTCACACCTGAGGCGTGGCAGGCGGCATTTTGCGATATCTGGTCATGGCTTGCCGCCAGCCACTACAGTGACACGACGCTGTTGCCCTTTACCGACTGGCAATCAGCGCTTGCCCATTACCGCCAGGCGGGACGAACCCACAAGCCGCTGCTGGAGATTGGCTAACCGTCACGTTTCCCGGCTCATATCGCTGAGCAGCAGGGCAATGCTTTTGCCGCCCTGGGTCTGCTCCAGCGCAATCTTCGCAATAATGGTCAGGGGCACCGACAGCAGCATGCCAACCGGACCCAACAGCCAGCCCCAGAAGATCAGCGACAAAAAGACCACCAGGGTGGAGAGACCCAGCCCGCGGCCCATCACGCGGGGCTCGAGGATATTGCCGAAGATCAGGTTCACCAGCAGATAACCTGCCAGCAGCACCAGCGCAGCGTAAAAGCCGCTGAAGACCAGCACCTGGGCAATCGGGGGAACGGCGGCCAGCACCGAACCGATGTTGGGGATATAGTTCAGCGCAAAGGCCAGCAGCGCCCAGACGAAGGCAAACCGTACCTCCAGCACCGCCAGCATCCCCCACACCACCAGCCCGGTCACCAGACTGATGGCGGTCTTCAGCACCAGATAGTGCGACACGCTGTCAAGGGCGCGCTGGATGGCAGCCATGCCTTCCACCGGGCGGGTCATCAGAGGCTGGAGTTTCGCCGGCAGCTGCGGCACCTCCAGCAGCATAAAGACCACGGTCAGCAGTAAAAGAAAAATGGAGGTCATGGCGCTGGAGAGCTGGGCCAGCAGGGCGGTCACCAGCGTCATGGCGGCATTGGGGTCAATATATTTCAGCAGCTCTTCCATCGACACCTCAATTCCGGCCCGCTGCAGCCAGGGCTCAAGATGCAGCAGCGGAACGGCCAGCGAGGTGCGATAGTGCGGCAGGGTGCGGGCCAGTTCATTCAGCGAGGTGCCGAGATAAGCCACCAGCAAAGCCATCAGCACCACGATAAGCACAATCGGCAGGGTGATAGCCAGCACGCGTGGTAGACGAAGCCGCACCAGTCTTCGCACAACAGGCTGAAGCACCACGGCGATAAACAGCGCCAGGATAAAGGGCACGATAATATCTGCCGCGAAACGGATCCCGGTGAGTACAATCACCAGCATGCCAAGCATAATGACTATTTTTAATCCGTTGAGGGTAATAATGGGTTTCGCCATGCTGGCTCCTGATAATGTCCTTTATATTTATTCTAGCGGCGCAGCACGCTTAATAAATTAACCAAACGCAAACGATGAGGGTAAAGAAATGAAAATGCTTTGAGTAAAATCCTGGCTTATGGTAGAAATCAGCTGTGTTTAACTACTGGAGACAATTTTCATCTGCACTGACGAGAAGCAACACCGCAGATAATTGTAATTTTATGGACAATCTGTTCAGCACCGTTTTATCAAAAATCACTCCCGCTCTGTTCTCCTCTTTTTGCCTTACGTCTGGCGAGCAACACTGGCGCAACGCGCTGTAGACCCTCTCTCTGCCTGAGCTGGCGCATTGCGTCCGGCTAATCTGTTACGTTTTTTTTATCCGGCTGCCGTTACTGGCGAGCCGCGAAGGATTATATTCTCAAGCAGGAGAAAAACATGTTTTACTGGATCCTCTTAGGTCTTGCTATCGTTGCTGAAATAACCGGCACCCTCTCCATGAAATGGGCCAGCGTCACCGGCAGTCACAGCGGCTATATTTTAATGCTGTCAATGATTGCGCTGTCCTATATTTTCCTCAGTTTTGCGGTTAAAAAAATCGCACTGGGCGTGGCCTACGCGTTATGGGAAGGTATTGGTATTTTGTTAATTACGCTGTTCAGCGTGATGCTGTTTGATGAGTCGCTTTCCCTGATGAAAATGGCCGGGCTGACGACGCTGGTGGCGGGCATCATATTAATTAAATCCGGCACCCGAAAACCGGCAAAACCGCGTGCGGAGGTGACCCATGCAGCAGTTTGAGTGGATCCATGCCGCCTGGTTAGCCCTGGCTATCGCGCTCGAAATTATTGCCAACGTTCTGCTGAAATTCTCAGACGGTTTTCGCCGCAAAACCTACGGCCTGCTGTCGATTGCCGCGGTACTGGGCGCCTTCAGCGCCCTGTCACAGGCGGTAAAGGGGATTGATCTGTCGGTCGCCTATGCCCTGTGGGGCGGGTTTGGTATTGCGGCAACGCTTGCCGCAGGCTGGATCCTGTTTGGGCAGCGGTTGAATCAAAAAGGGTGGATTGGCCTGGTGCTGCTCCTCGCCGGAATGATCATGATAAAACTGGCCTGATAACGTCGCTGCCTGTCATTACGGGCAGCGAAATTTATCTCCTGTATTACGCTTAGACGGAGGGCATAAAAAAGGACGGTGACTGAATGCGTAACCCTTTAAGCTGGCATAAAATTCCTTCTGCCAGGACCTTGTTTGCCATGATCTTCATGGCAGGGGTCGGCTTAATTTTCTCTGTGGTCGCCTTGCTCTACCTCTCCCTCAACCTTATCAGCAGTAAAGCCAACGAAATCGACGAGCAGCGCACCGCGCTCTCGGTAGAGGGCGCTATTCAGACATCGGTGAACCGGGTCTGGTCGCTGGTGATTGATAACGCGGTCTGGGACGATGCCGTGCGGGAGGCCTATCGCCCGGCGCTCGACATCGACTGGCTCTACAACACCTGGGGCGCGGGCTACAAGGTGAATAACCTCTATGACGGCACCTTTGTACTCGACGAACGGTTTCGGGTGCTGTGGGGATCGTTCAAAGGCCAGCCTTTTGCCGAAAAAAACCTCGACTTCTTTGGCGACGGTTTGAAATCGCTGATCCTGATGCATACCAACGCCCGGCGCTCGGATAAAAACATCTACGCCGGGATCACCCGTACCCGGGCGGGGATTGCTTTTGTTGGCGTTGGCCTGATACGCCCGACGATTGGCAGCCTGCGGGTGGGGGACAATACCCGTCGTTTTCTGGTGATTACCCGCCATATCAACCCGCAAATCCTGCGCGATCTCGGAAATACGTTTCAGATCGACAACCTGACCTTTACGCCAGAGCGGGTGAGCGATGTCAGTGTGCCGCAAAAAAGCTCCTCCGGCGAAGTGCTGGGCTATCTCTCGTGGCAGCCTCGCCTGCCGGGGGCCGCAGCGGCGAAAGCGGCCTCCCTCGACATCACGCAGATCGTCTTGCTCACCGCGACGCTGATTTTGCTGTTTATCCTCTTCAGCTGCGTGGGGCTGTATAAACTGGCGCGGGGGGAGACGCTGGCGCGGTCGGTGGCGCGTACCGACTGGCTGAGTCATCTACCCAATCGTCGGGCGCTGATTGAAGAGCTGGAGCGGGTGAGCCAGCGCGGCGATACCGATCGCAAAAG
>NZ_JBBCPK010000177.1:0-4521 GCF_037150775.1 Leclercia sp. M50 | reverse complement strand
CGAAAGCGGCCTCACTGAACGATTACCTGCTGCTGGCCCTGCCCTGCCATGCCCAGATCAACGCCGAGGAGCTAAAACATGACGGGGCGGCCGCCTGCCTGCTGAAACCGCTGACGGCCACGCGCCTGTTGCCAACGCTGACGGAATATTGCCGTCTGAACCATCACATCGCACCGATTACCAGCGATGAGAGCAAACTGCCGATGACCGTGATGGCGGTGGATGACAACCCCGCCAACCTGAAGCTGATCGGGGCGTTGCTGGAGGATCAGGTTCAGCATGTCGAACTGTGCGAGAGCGGTCTGCAGGCGGTGGAGCGAGCGAAGGAGAAGCAGTTTGACCTGATCATGATGGATATTCAGATGCCCGGTATGGACGGCATCCGCGCCTGTGAACTGATTCGCCAGCTTCCTCATCAGCAGCAAACCCCGGTGATTGCCGTGACGGCGCATGCGATGGCGGGGCAAAAGGAGAAGCTGCTGAGCGCCGGGATGAACGACTATCTGGCGAAGCCGATTGAAGAAGAGAAACTGCACAGCCTGCTGCTGCGCTACAAACCCGGCCCTACCACAGGCAACTGGATCCCCGCACCGGAGATTCCGCCGGCGGCCCCGGAGATTGTGACTAACGTCAGTGCCACCCTCGACTGGCAGCTGGCGCTGCGTCAGGCGGCGGGCAAAAACGACCTCGCGCGGGAGATGCTGCAGATGCTGGTCGCGTTCCTGCCAGAGATCCGCAATAAAGTGGAAGAACAACTGGTGGGAGAAAACCCGGAAGACCTGGTCGGGGCGATCCATAAGCTGCACGGCAGCTGCGGGTACAGCGGGGTGCCGCGTCTTAAGAATCTCTGTCAGCTGCTGGAGCAGCAGTTACGTTCCGGTACGCCGGAAAGCGAGCTGGAGCCGGAGTTCCTGGAGTTGCTGGATGAGATGGATAACGTCACGCGGGAAGCGATGAAGGTGCTGGGGTCGTAAGGCCCCTCTCCCGACAGGAAGAGGGGGAACAGAAGGGATTACAGCCCCCTTCCCACTTTTAATACGGCGGCGATATTGCGGGCCGCCATCCGCACGTTTTCTTCGGCCTCTTCCAGCGCCTCTTCCAGCGTACAGACGGTATAAATCACGCTGAACACCGCGTCGATGCCATGGTCATGCACCACGCCGACGTCCGCCGTCAGGCTGCCCGCGAGGCCAATGACCGGTTTATTGTAGCGTTTGGCAATCTTCGCCACCCCTACCGGCACTTTGCCATGAACGGTCTGGCTGTCGATCCGCCCTTCGCCGGTGATCACCAGATCGGCATCGGCCACCAGGCCGTCGAGATTGAGCGCATCGGTGACGATTTCAATACCCTGGCGCAGCTGCGCGCCGCAAAACGCATACAACGCCGCGCCCATACCGCCAGCCGCGCCGCCACCCGCCAGCCCGAGCACGTCAACGTCCAGGTCGCGGGCGATGATCCGGGCATACTGCGTCAGCGCGCGATCGAGGCGCACGATCATCTCTGAGGTCGCCCCCTTTTGCGGACCAAACACGGCGGTAGCGCCATTGTCGCCGGTCAGCGGGTTAGTGACATCGCATGCCACCTCAATGCGGCACGCCGTCAGTCGTTTATCCAGACCGCTGATATCGATACGTGCCAGCCTTTCCAGTTCACCGCCGCCGGGACCGATGGCGTGACCCTGTTCGTCCAGCAGTTTCGCACCAAGCGCCTGCACCATCCCTGCGCCGCCATCGTTAGTGGCGCTGCCGCCAATCCCAATGATGATATGTTTTACGCCTGCATCCAGGGCATGGCGGATCAGCTCCCCGGTTCCCCAGGAGGTGGTTTTCAGCGGATTGCGCTGGGCCGGGGGAACCAGCTCCAGACCGCTGGCCGCCGCCATCTCGATGAATGCGCTTTTTCCATCGCCGGAGCGGCCATAAAAACCGTCAACATGCTCGCCGAGCGGCCCCGTTACGCGTACCTGAATAATTTCACCCTGGGTGGCGGCGACCATCGCTTCCACGGTGCCCTCCCCGCCATCGGCAACCGGCAGTTTCACGTACTCCGCCGTGGGGAAAATCTCGCAAAATCCTTGCTCTATCGCCGTTGCCACTGCCAGGGCACTCAGGCTCTCTTTGTAAGAGTCCGGTGCGATCACTATTTTCATAAGCCGTCCTTACGCATGTTGACTACCATAAGCATACACCCGTCACGCAAGAGATAATGCCGACTCCCGCAGGAACCGGCACCGGACTTAACGCACCATGCAAGGGCGTTTGTTGTTGAAGGTCCACTCCGGAATCAGGTACTGCATCGCCATCGCGTCGTCGCGTGCGCCCAGACCGTGCTGCAGGTAGAGCTCGTGCGCCTTCATCACCTGATCCATATCCAGCTCCACGCCCAGACCCGGTGTGGTTGGTACCTGCACCATACCGCCCTTGATTTCGAACGGCTGTTTGGTCAGGCGCTGGTTGCCCTCCTGCCAGATCCAGTGGGTGTCGATGGCGGTGATGTTGCCCGGCGCGGCAGCGGCCACGTGGGTGAACATCGCCAGCGAGATATCAAAGTGGTTGTTGGAGTGCGAACCCCAGGTCAGGCCGAACTCGTGACACATCTGCGCCACGCGCACCGAGCCCTGCATGGTCCAGAAGTGCGGATCCGCCAGCGGGATATCCACCGACTGCAGCGACAGGGTATGCCCCATCTGACGCCAGTCGGTGGCAATCATGTTGGTGGCGGTTGGCAGACCGGTGGCGCGGCGGAACTCGGCCATCACTTCACGCCCGGAGAAGCCCTTCTCGGCACCGCACGGATCTTCCGCATAGGCCAGCACGCCCTTCAGACGCTTACCGATGCGGATCGCCTCGTCCAGCGACCATGCGCCGTTTGGATCGAGGGTGACGCGCGCCTGTGGGAAGCGTTTCGCCAGTGCAATGATCGATTCGGCTTCTTCTTCACCCGCCAGCACGCCGCCCTTGAGTTTGAAATCGTTAAAGCCGTACTTCTCGTAGGCGGCTTCCGCCAGACGGACCACCGCATCAGGGGTCATCGCCTCTTCATGGCGCAGGCGATACCAGTCGCACTGCTCATCCGGCTGGCTCTGGTACGGCAGCGGGGTCAGCTTGCGGTTGCCCACAAAGAACAGGTAGCCCAGCATCTCAACTTCGGTGCGCTGCTGCCCGTCACCCAGCAGGGAGGCGACGTTAACGCCCAGATGCTGGCCCAGCAGGTCGAGCATCGCCGCTTCAATACCGGTCACCACGTGGATAGTGGTGCGCAGGTCGAAGGTCTGCAACCCGCGGCCACTTGCGTCACGGTCGGCAAATTCGTTACGGACGGCGTTAAGAACGTTTTTATAGGCGCCCAGGGTTTGACCCACCACTAACGGGATCGCATCTTCCAGCGTTTTACGGATCTTCTCGCCACCCGGGATTTCACCTACCCCGGTGTGACCGGCGTTATCTTTGATAATCACAATATTACGGGTGAAGAACGGGGCATGGGCGCCGCTCAGGTTCATCAGCATGCTGTCATGACCCGCGACCGGGATAATCTGCATGGAGGTCACAACAGGAGTAGTAGACGTGCTCATAATTCCATCCTTTAATCAGTGGCGACCGAACGCCGGGCGTTTACGGTCAAAGGTCCAGCCGGGGATAAGGTACTGCATCGGGCCTGCGTCATTACGCGCGCCGCCTGGCAGTTTCTTATACGCCTCATGCGCTTTGTGGATCTGATCCCAGTCAAGTTCCACGCCAAGCCCCGGAGCGTCAGGTACGGCAATCTTGCCGTGTTTAATTTCGAGTGGATTTTTGGTCAGGCGCGCTTCGCCTTCCTGCCAGATCCAGTGGGTGTCGATAGCGGTCGGCGTGCCCGGTGCGGCGGCACCGACATGGGTAAACATCGCCAGCGAAATATCAAAGTGGTTGTTGGAGTGACAACCCCAGGTCAGGCCCCAGTCATCGCACAGCTGCGCCACCCGTACCGCGCCGGAAAGGGTCCAGAAGTGCGGGTCCGCCAGCGGAATATCGACCGCGTTGAGCATGACGGCATGTCCCATCTCGCGCCAGTTGGTGGCGATCATGTTGGTCGCTACCGGCAGGCCCGTGGCGCGGCGGAACTCTGCCATCACCTCACGGCCAGAGAAACCTTGCTCGGCGCCGCACGGATCTTCGGCGTAGGTCAGGACATCGCCCAGCCCTTTGCACAGGGCGATAGCTTCATCCAGCAGCCAGGCGCCGTTGGGATCCACGGTAATGCGGGCATCCGGGAAGCGTTTTTTCAAGGCGCGGGCGCTCTCAATTTCCTGCTCGCCCGGCAGAACGCCGCCTTTCAGTTTGAAATCCTTAAAGCCGTAGCGATCCTGCGCTGCTTCCGCCAGACGCACCACCGCCTCACTGGAGAGCGCCTCCTGGTGGCGCAGGTGATACCACTCGTGGCTGCCCGGCGAACGTTCCAGGTAAGGGAGATCGGTTTTGGTGCGATCGCCCAGGTAGAAGAGATAGCCCAGCACGGTGACCGCATCGCGCTGTGTTC
>NZ_JBBCPK010000176.1:0-4748 GCF_037150775.1 Leclercia sp. M50 | reverse complement strand
AAGTGTCACACGGTGAATGCCGATGTGACGGACGCGTCGGCCATCATGGCGGCGGCCAACGCGTTCGAGACGCAGCTCGGCGCAATTGATGTATGGATCAACAACGCCATGTGCGGGGTGCTGGCGCCGTTTCGCGCCATGAGCGATGAGGAGTTTCGCCGGGTCACGGACGTAACCTACCTGGGCTACGTTAACGGCACCCGGGCGGCATTGTCCGTGATGACCCCGCGCGATGCGGGACAGATTATCCAGGTGGGCTCTGCGCTGGCTTACCGCTCCATCCCGCTCCAGTCCGCCTACTGCGGCGCGAAAGCGGCGATCCGCGGCTTTACCGACGCGGTACGCACCGAGCTTATCCACGAGCGTATCAATATCCAGCTGACGATGGTGCAGATGCCGGGCCTTAACACGCCGCAGTTTAGCTGGGCGCGCAATAAGTTTGCCTTCGCCATGCGCCCAATCGGACCGGTCTACGAGCCGGAGGTGGCCGCCGAGGCGATTTTCAACGTGACCCGCCGCCCGGTGCGGGAGCTGTGGGTCGGGCGCAGCACCATGCAGGCGATTATCGGCCAGTTTCTCTTCCCCGGCCTGCTGGATCGCATGATGGTGAAAAAGGCGTGGGAAGGGCAGATGACCAACGAACTCAACGTTCCCGAGCGGCAGGATTATCTTTCCGGGCCGGTCAGGGGGATGCACCAGGTCCACGGGCGCTTTTCCGACGAGTCGAGAACCCGGGCGACGGCCATCACCTCCGGCGTGCCGGGGAAAGTACTGCTGGGTAGCGCTGCGCTGGCGGGACTGCTGCTGGTGGGGAAACTGATCACCCGGCGGAAATAGTCTAAGCAGTATCGTTTTGTAGGCCGGGTAAGGCAAAGCCGCCACCCGGCTTTTTATTGCGCACCGCCCGGTGGCGCGATGCTTGCCGGGCCTGGGGGGCGATTTGTAGGCCGGGTAAGCGTCAGCGCCACCCGGCAATGCTGCGACGCTTAATGGTAGCCCTCGGTGTCAGTCACCTTGCCGCGGAACACGTAGTAGCTCCAGGCGGTATAGACCAGAATCAACGGGATGATCAGCAGCGTGCCCACCAGCATAAAGAGCTGGCTGGACGGCGGCGCGGCGGCGTCCCAGATGGTGATGCGTGGCGGGATAATGTTGGGCCAGAGGCTGATGCCGAGCCCGCTAAAGCCAAGGAAGATCAGCCCGAGGGTCAGCAGGAAGGGCCGGGTATGACTGTGCGGATCGCGGGTGAGTCGCCAGATCCACAGACCGAAGATCCCCACCAGCAGCGGCACCGGCAGGAAGTAGAAGAAGTTCGGCAATGTGAACCAGCGGTCGGCCACATATTGCCAGCCGAGCGGGGTCCAGACGCTTACCACCGCCACTACCGCCAGCAGCGCCAGCAGCACCTTGCGGGTCAAATCCCGCATATGGCGCTGTAATGCCCCTTCGCTTTTCATAATCAGCCAGGTGGTGCCCAGCAGGGTATAGGCCACCATCAGCCCCAGCCCGCAGAAGAGGTTGAAGGGGGTCAGCCAGTCCAGCGACGAACCCGCGAAGCGGCGGCCTTCAACATCAAAGCCGTTAATCATCGCCCCGACGACAATCCCCTGGCTGAAGGTCGCCAGCAGCGAGCCCCCTGCGAAGGAGTAGTCCCAGAAGGCGCGGTGCGACGGCGTGGCTTTAAAACGAAACTCGAACGCCACCCCGCGGAAGATGAGCCCGATCAGCATCGCGGTCAACGGGATGGTAAGGGCGTCGATAACCACCGCATAGGCCAGCGGGAAGGCGCCAAACAGCCCGGCGCCCCCCAGCACCAGCCAGGTTTCGTTTCCGTCCCATACCGGGGCGACGCTGTTTACCATCACGTCGCGCGCCTGCGGGTCGCGCTCAAAGTAGAAGAGCATGCCGATACCTAAATCGAAGCCATCCATGATGATGTACATCAGGGTGGCGAAAACGATGATGGCAAACCAGATAACTGAGATATCGACGCCCATTACAGTTTCTCCTCTTCCGGAACCGGTTCTGCCGCCGAGAGCGGGCGTGCGGGTCTGCCGTCGGTCTTCATCGAGAGATTATCGGTAGGCTGCGGTCCTTTCTTAATCAACCGCACCAGATAGACTAACCCCACGCCAAATACCGAGCAGTAAACAACGATAAACGCCAGCAGGCTGATGCTCATTTGCAGGGTGCTGTGCAGCGACACCGCATCAATGGTGCGCAGATAGCCATATACGACCCACGGCTGGCGGCCCACCTCGGTCGTGACCCAGCCGGCGAGGATCGCGACTACACCCGCTGGCCCCATACTCAGGGCAAAGCGGTGGAACGGGCGGGAGTGATAGAGCCGACGGCGATGGCGCAACCAAAGGCTGATAACCCCCATCAGGATCATCAGCAGCCCCAGGCCCACCATCACGCGGAACGACCAGAAGACGATGAGCGAGTTAGGGCGCTCATCTTTCGGGAAATCTTTCAGCGCCGGGACCTGCTTATCCAGGCTGTGGGTGAGGATCAGGCTGCCAAGCGCCGGGATCTCCAGCCCATACTTGGTGCGCTCCTCTTCCATATCGGGCACACCAAACAGCAGCAGGGGCGTCGCTTCGCCAGGGGGATTTTCCCAGTGCCCTTCGATGGCGGCGATTTTTGCCGGCTGGTGTTCGAGGGTGTTCAGGCCGTGCATATCCCCGACAAAGGCCTGTATCGGCGCCACCAGCAGCGCCATCCACAGCGCCATTGAGAACATTTTGCGCACCGCCGGGCTGTCGTTACCGCGCAGCAGATGCCATGCGCCGGAGGCGCCAACAAACAGGGCGCTGCTCAGGAAGGCGGCGATGGACATGTGGATCAGACGATACGGGAAAGAGGGGTTAAAGATGATGGCGAACCAGTCCTCGGGGATGACCTGACCGTTCTCGATGCTAAAGCCCTGCGGCGTGTGCATCCAGCTGTTGGAGGCGAGGATCCAGAAGGTGGACATCAGAGTGCCCAGCGCCACCATACAGGTGGCAAAAAAGTGCAGGCCAGGCCCAACCTTGTTCCAGCCAAACAGCATGACCCCAAGGAAACCCGCTTCGAGGAAGAAGGCGGTGAGCACTTCATAGGTGAGCAGCGGGCCGGTGATGCTGCCGGCAAACTGCGAAAAGCCACTCCAGTTGGTGCCAAACTGGTAAGCCATCACCAGCCCGGAGACCACGCCCATGCCGAAGTTAACGGCGAAGATTTTTAACCAGAAATGATAGAGCGAGCGCCAGACATCATTTTTCGTTCTCAGCCACATCCCCTCCAGTACCACCAGATAGCTGGCAAGGCCGATGGTTAACGCCGGGAAGATAATATGAAATGAGACAGTGAAGGCAAACTGAAGCCTGGCGAGATAAAACGCATCGAGTTCGAACATCGTACTCTTCCCCTGTCAGCGAAAAGCCCCGTATAAAACGGGGCATCGTGGTACGGCTGTTGTTGCGGGCGGGGTTACGGTTTATTTTTACCGGCACCCAGCTCAGCGCCAGTGAGCGGATCGGTTGTTGGATCCGACTCGGTGCGGCTCGCCATCGCTTTGAGTAGTGCGGCCTGCTCTTTCGTGAGCGTAACCTCAGCGCTGCCATCGCCGCCATCAACCGCGGGTTGCGGATCGGCAACGTACTCAAAGTTTTCATCGCTGTTCCAGCTGCCGCGAAGATCATCACCTGCAGACATATTGTAGTAGGTGGTTGCGTATTGTTCGATTGGCGGTAGTTTCCCTGGTGGGAAATTATTGCGAATCGACTGCAACGCCTTCTCAAACGAGAGCTGGTGTGCGGCTTCTCGGGTCATCAGGAACGCAAGGGCATCTTTTACCCCGACATCGTCAGTAACGTTGATCAGGCGTTCATAGATGATTTTGGCGCGTGCTTCCGCCGCGATGTTGGAGCGCAAATCGGCGGTGGCTTCCCCGATAGTATCGATATACGCCGCAGTCCATGGCACGCCTGCGGAGTTGGTCAGCGGTGGTCCACCGCCATACAGCAGGGAGGTGATATGGCTATCGTTACCGTTTTGCGTCAGTGAGCGGTAGAGTTCCGCTTCACTTTCGGTGCCTTCCGCCAGTTCGCCTTTGGCGCCTTTGTTCAGCATGCCGACCAGCGTACCGATGATCTCAAGGTGGCTGAGCTCTTCGGTCGCGATATCCATCAGCATCTCTCTGCGGCCTGGATCGTCATCGCCCAGCCCCTGGGTGAAGTAACGGCAGGCGGCCGCCAGCTCGCCC
This sequence comes from Leclercia sp. M50, assembly GCF_037150775.1. Lineage (NCBI taxonomy): Bacteria > Pseudomonadati > Pseudomonadota > Gammaproteobacteria > Enterobacterales > Enterobacteriaceae > Leclercia > Leclercia sp. M50. Next base: position 499 of record NZ_JBBCPK010000176.1, on the reverse strand, counting down.
TGTGGGCCGCCAAACTGTTCAAGCAGCAGGTTTGCCAGGCCGGGGTTCGGCTCGGCAACGCGGACGGTATACTGCAATTGTTTTACGTGTCGAAACATACGCTCACTCCCTGGTTATTTTTTCGCTTCGACACCGTCAGCATCTGAGCGGAGCAGGAACTGCTCAGTCGTGTCAGGAATATGCTGGATCAGCCAGTCGGCCATGCGCTGCTCTTCGGCGAGGATCGATTCGATCGCTGGAATCGATGCCACGTCTCCGGCTTTTCGCGCCGCGGCCAGCAGGGAGGTATAGCAGGCAATTTCGAACTGCTCGAAAACGTAGCCGCTAATAGAGCCTTTTACGATTTCATCCGAGGTCATAATGCCGCCGACAGACTGGCCGAACGCCATCATTTTGCTCATGGAGTCTTTCAACATTGAGCGGGAAATATCGTTACGGTCGAGGATCTCTTCCAGTACATTTATTTGCTGTTTGGTTTCAGTAAGATGTTGCTCAATAC